>NZ_JBALMG010000041.1:68751-92135 GCF_036963225.1 Bacillus sp. JJ783
TTAAAGTTTCACTTTATCCAATTGTAATGCTATAACGACATGTAAATGTTTCATTCGCTTGTAACGATTGAATTCCTTTTTTTTCTTTAAAATCTTTTACTTGTTTTACTTCATCAGCAATTCCGTACCAAGGTTCAATACATAAGAAAGGTGCGTTATCTCCTGGTGTCCATACGCCGACAAATGGGAACCCATCAAATGCTACTTTTACAAATTTATTATGTTTATGTGAGCGAATAGAAATTTCATTCGTATTCATATTTTCAAAAATAAGCGCGTCATTTTTGAATAAATCATATGTAAGTGGCAATTTTTTCGTATTTTCAGCGATTAGTTGCTTTTTATTTGAAAGAAAAGGACCTTCTAATATGCTAGTTTCTAAACGTTCAGATCCGTTAAATGATAGATGATAATCTGCAAATGATTCGCCGTCTAATAAAGGACAGTTGAATCCAGGGTGTGCTCCGATTGAGAAGAACATCTCTTTTGAAGAAGGATTGTTTACTTCATATGTAATATGTATATTTTGTTCGTCTACTTCATAAGAAATGAGTAATTCAAATTCATAGGGATATTTTTGTAATGTCTCTTCATTACTAGTAACGACATAAGTGATTTTTGTGTCGCTTTGTTCTTTAACAGAGAACGAAAGGTCACGAGCAAAACCATGCTGTGTTAATGAATAAGGTTTACCTTCTACGTAGTATGTATTATCTACTAATCGACCGACGATTGGAAACAAGATTGGTGCACGACGTCCCCAATAAGTAGAATCACCTTGCCATAAATATTCTGTGTTGTCCTCTTTTAAGCGAACGCTTTGTAATTCTGCACCTTTGTCAGAGATGGAAACGATCACTTTTTCATTTTGAATTGTTGCTGTCATGAAGTGAAACCTCCTAAATCTTTCATATGTTTTATTATACGTTGTCCGAAAGAAAAAAGGTAGTAAATGATAGGAATCTATTGACGAAAGAGTACCTATTGCGTAAAATATAATCTTGTTGCTTAAAAACGAATAACGTGGTTCGAAACCATCCCACGTAAAAAAACTAAGGAGATTTTGTCATGAATATAAGAACATTAGTCGGTAATGGTATTTTAGCGGCATTATATATTGCTGTTTCTATGCTTATTCAGCCATTTGGCTTTACGAATGTACAGTTTCGTATTTCAGAGATGTTTAATCATCTCGTTGTATTCAATAAGAAAGCAATTTACGGGATTGTATTAGGTGTATTTTTAACGAATCTCTTTTTCTCACCTATGATCGCTTATGATTTAGTATTTGGAGTAGGGCAATCAATTCTTGCACTACTTGCAACTATTATTTCTATGCGCTTCATTAAAGGTGTTTGGGCTCGTATGATTTTTAATACAGTTATCTTTACAATTACAATGTTTATGATAGCAATTGAACTTCATCTTGCATTTGATCTGCCATTTTTATTGACATGGCTAACTTGTGCAGTTGGTGAATTTGTTGTAATGGCGATCGGTATGCCTGTAATGTACTGGATTAATAAGCGAGTGCAATTTGAAAGATTTATGCAATAGAAGAAAGAGCTGTCCTTATATAGGATGGCTCTTTTTGTATGTGATTATATTGAATATAATACTGTGACTCTTGGTCAACTATCCCCACTCTGATGAAACGTTTCAGTGGGGGCTTGAGTTAGAACTCTAGGTCTTTTCATCTATCGCTAGACAGTTTGACGCTCTAGAATTCATGCCACCTTACGGTAACACCCCAAGTAAGTTTTTGGTTGGTACTAGAAACGAACAATCGTTTCCCCACTTGCACCACCCTTTTGAAAAAGAGCAGTTCTTCCTTATGGAAGAAGCCACCACTCAGATGAATCCGGCGTGTGCTACAAGCCCCGACAAGTCGAGTACACATGGATGGTTGACACACCCACTAAGCTATGCACGAAGCAACAGCCTTACGTTTTTGCACTTCTAATAGAATCGGCGTTTTCACTTTAAGATTTTCATCCAATTCTACAACTCTTGATTTTTCCAATGTATTCAACGCACCATTAATATCAGCATGGATACATTTTCCTGATTTACTTCGATACAGACCACGAGTGATTCGTTTGCCACTAAAGCGATAATGCGTCCTATCATCCTTAGACCAAACTGGAACCCTATCTTTATCAAGAAAACTAGCTTTTGAAGTATAGCTTTCTTCTTGTTTTAAAAATCGGATGCCTTCTTTTACACATTTATTCTCAATTGCTGCAATCAGTTTATGAAATGGGATTTGAACAAATTTTTGTTTATTCTTTTTTCCCATATCAGATTTTTGTTTCCAACCAGTGTTATAACCTACGACAACCGTATCTATGTTGAATGCTTTCACTTTTTTGAACAACAAACCTACAGTTTGTGAAATGTAACCATTTATTTGTTTTTCTCGTTTATGCCAAAGTGCAGCCATTTTATTCGTTACAACACGTTTGGAAAGTCCATTTTCCACATTTTTCAGTTGGAGATTACGTATCATTTTGTTGAAGTACTGGTTAATGGATTTTAATTTTTTCCCATCAATTAAAAATGCATCACCTGTATTTGTTACGCAACTTAATAATCTATCTACACCTAAATCGCAACTCAAAGCGTTACTAGTAGTCGTGGATTGTTTCTTCATTTGAGAAACGTGCATCTCATATGTGTAATGCACCTCAAAGAACCGACCTTTTTGCTTCGGTACAATCTCAATGTAGGAGATTTTTTTATTTCTTAAATTTTTAGGCATACGTATTTTAATGGAACCGAATTTTTTTCTGAATGCCACATTCATCGGAATCAGCCAATACCCGTTATCATCCACTTTTGGAACTTGATAGATTTCAATAATTCGTTTGTCAGTTGAACCGGAATAATTCGGAAACTTAGGACGCCCTGTGAAGGTTTCTGGTTTGTTTTTCCACTGTTCCAATGCTTTAAAAAAGCTCTTCACTTCTGTAAATAAGGCTCTACGAATCGCTTGAACAGAGTTTGATTGAATGCCCGAGTAATTCAAATCGGCTTGTATGGCAGTATCCACTTCTTTTACAGTAGCCATTTTATTATGATTCAAATAACTTTTTTTTATGGTGTACAATCCAACATTTCGCAATGCTTTTGAACTATGTGACATGCGCTGAAGTAAACGAAATTCTTTTGCTGTGAGACAAGCTCGTCCGATATTCTGTTTCTGCGTGAATCGTTGCATGGTTTCTCTTTTCTTTTGTTTACGTAATACTTTCACTGCTTTCTTTCTAGCCATTGTTTTCACCACCTTTCTCAGAGAGTACATTAAAATTATTGCTTTCCTTGTGATTCAATGTACTTACGGATAGAATCTATAGGTACACCGCCCGTTGTTAAAAGACAATAACTTCGAGACCAAAACATTTCTTTCCATAGATCATGTTTTATCTTAGGAAAATCTCGTTTCAGGAAACGAGAACTAACACTTTTGTAACTGTTAATCGCTTTTGACAAATCATTATTTGGAACGAAACGGAACAAAATATGAACATGATCTTCATCGTAATTCCTTTTGGCTCAAGTAACCAAATGATTATTATTATCCAATTTCGTTGTCTTACGATATATTCCCTCCTTATCTACGACAGATTATATCGTAAGACAAAAAGAAACAAATATTCGCCCTCAAAAAATTGTTATGAACGAAACAAAAGTGTTTGGTCTACCTTCTGATGACAATTCATCTCCACCTGAATTGTTGGGTTTCACCCGTAACGCAAATCAGATGGAGTCTGCTTGCCGAAAGGGATAAAATAAAGTGAGGATTTCATTAGCTGGCTACATATAAAAAGTCTTATAAAAGGGGAATCTAGTATGAAATATAAAATACATTGGTTGTATAAAACGAAGCGTGGTTTACAAACTGAATTAACAACAGATTATATGAACATAGAAGAAGTGCTTCAATTTGCGGAGGATTTTGAGAAAACAGGAAGGGCGAAAGAACTGCTATTTTTCGATGAAATGGACACGGAATGGTCATTAAAAGAAATGAAAAAATTGAGTAAGCAAGTGGAGGAAGAGCCTCAAGAAATTCAAGTTTATTTTGATGGTGGTTATGATGTACAGACGAAAGAAGCTGGGGTTGGTATATGTGTATACTATAAAAAAGGAAATACAAATTACCGAATTCGTCGCAATGCATACATAGAAGGCATATATGATAATAACGAAGCGGAGTATGCAGCATTATTATACGGGATGAACACACTCGAGGAATTAGGAATTAAATATGAAGCCGTTACACTTCGTGGAGATTCTCAAGTTGTACTGCAGCAATTAGCTGGTGAATGGCCTTGCTATGATGAACATTTAAATCATTACTTAGATCAAATAGAACAAAAAGCGAAGCAAATGAAATTAAAGCTTGTTTGTGAACCGATATCTAGAAAACAAAATAAAGAGGCACATCAATTAGCAGCGCAAGCATTAGAAGGGACGGCAATTGACAGTCATAAAGAAATAACCGAATAGAGAGGTGCAAAGGTGAATAAAAAGCAACTCATTACAGAGGTAAATGACTTATTAGAGACGTATTGCGAAGGATGTTTCTTACAGGATCATAATCGGAAAAATCATAGTAAATACTATGCCCATTCTTTTTGTATAAGGCAATGTACGGTTGGAGAGAAGTTGAAAAAGTATGGGGAGCAATTGTCATAAAAAAACATCCAGAGAAATCTCTCTGGATGTTTTTTAGTGCTTCGCTTCGTGTAATTGATGCTCGCATTTGCTTAATTTTTTTTCTTCATTCATTAGAAATGGCTCATCTAAATCCGTCGCAACGGATTTCATGATTTCAAGCTGAGAACGAGCCGATTCTACTGCAGTAGTGGCATGCTCTAATGTGTCTGGATCCATTGAAATTGTTGCAGAACCTACCATTTTTTGTGCAGTTTCTACACGGAATTTTACTTCTTCAAAATCATTTACATGTGACCCCATTGTTATTGCCTCCTTTGTATTTTGCGCATTTCACATAGTTTTTGCTCTGTAAAACGGAAATATACAAAGGAATAACAAAGGAGGTTACCAAGTAAGGTAACCTCCTGTCATATGTGGGATTAAAGTTTTGCTACGTTAGCAGCTTGAGGTCCACGGTTTCCTTCAGTAATGTCGAAAGATACTTCTTGACCTTCCTCTAAGGCTTTGTAGCCGTCGCTTTGAATAGCAGAGAAATGTACGAATACATCTTCAGAGCCTTCCATTTCGATAAATCCAAAACCTTTTTCATTGTTAAACCATTTTACTTTTCCTTGCATGTCACAATTCCTCCTAAAAACGATTCCTTTTTTCATTTAGTGAAATTCATTTTAAAAAATAATATAAATAAAAAATGCTATTTTATCGAATATTCTGCTAAATGATTAATTTAAATATACACGAATTGGTAGAATTTAGTCAAGTAAGCGCTTTTAAATTTTTGTATTTTTCAATAATTTTTCTCGAATTTTTAAAAAGGTATAGGACAAGCCGAGTATGTAATATTCTTAAGTGAATGCTGTACATAATGAGGTGAAAGAATGGATGAGTCTTATTTATTAGATAATGAAGGAATGGAAAATAGAGTCGACATACCGAAGTGGGTTGCAAAAGAATTTCATAATTTTTCGAGTGTCGTGTTAGAACCAACTTTTCCGTGTTATTTCGGTTTAACAGCTTTGAAAAAGAATGAACTTCGTTATTCATTTCTCTCTCATAATGATTGGGGGCATTTACCCAATACAATGTTATCTTTTTTAGATTTAATGAGAGAGCGGCCGATTGTAAGAAGAGGATTTTTTCTTTTTGTGGAACCGGAATGTGAAGAAAAATCAATCGAATATTATCGAGAGTATTTTTGGAAAGTACTACAGTATTTGCATGAACAAGATAATCAATTATGGCCAAAGCAAATCCCGAAAAATCCAGAGCATTATTTATGGGAATTTTCATTTGGTGGTGAACCAATATTTGCATTTGGGAATGCGCCAGCTTATAAACAGCGAAAGACTAGGCATTTAGGAAATTCTCTCGTTATTGGATTCCAGCCACGAACTATTTTCGATGGATTAGAAGGAGATCGTCCTAAAGGATCGTATTCAAGACAAATGGTCCGTGAACGAGTTGAAAAGTGGGATCAGTTGCCGAAGCACCCTAACATTAGTCACTACGGCGATCCTAATCATCGTGAATGGAAACAATATTTCATAGGGGATGATATTGAGCCGATTAAAGGTAAATGTCCTTTTCAACATAGAGTAGAGAAATAAGAGCCATCAACAGGATGGCTCTTTTGTATATTTTGGATAAAAAAGGGTATTGTATTAGTGAATAATTTTTATGAAAGCTAGTCTATTTTCTATATTTACATCATTATTTAATAGTAAAAGAAGTAGAAAGGATAGAGCGATGTTTGGAGCAATTATACAACAAATAGTATTAGGTATTTCATTAGCTGCGCCTGTAGGTCCGATTAATATTGAAATGTTAAAAAGGGGAATTGAACGTGGATTTTGGCATGCTTGGATTGTTGGAATCGGAGGAATGACTGCTGACATTTTGTTTATGCTTCTTATTTATTTCGGTTTATCTTCTGTGTTTATGTATACATATGTACAAGCTTTTATGTATTGCGCTGGGTTTTTCTTGTTGTTTTATTTAGGGTTTCAAAGTGTAAAACAAGGAATTTCTCACTCTAATATGGAATATAAACAAGAAGAGATAGGTGGACTTAAACAATCTTTTATGGCAGGATTTTTTATCGCGATATCCAATCCATTAAATCTCGTTTTTTGGTTTGGTATATACGGAAGTACACTTAGCTCTTTGCTTACAAAGGTAACGAAACAAGAAGCTTTTTTGTACAGTCTTTGCATTATTGTTGGTATTATTTTGTGGAACTTAAATATTGCTTTTTCTGTACATTTCGGAAGAACTTTATTAAAGCAAAAAGCACTGGGCTATATTACAGCCGGAGCAGGTATTATTTTAGTAGGATATTCTATCCATTTTGCATACAAAGCTTTACAGTTGTTCATATAAGATTGAAGGGGAGATTTTTATGTATCGAACCACTATTGACGGAAAAGAAATTATCATCACTTTAGCACCAAAAATCCGAAAAGAAATTACTGATAGGAATCCACTATATGAAGCGGTATTTAAAAATGCAGCAAGGTTGCTGCAAACGAAACAACCAACGTTTGCGGTAAATCATGAAGTATTTGGGCTTATTATTGGAGAAGTACAAAGGGGTGAAGTAACAGTGTTTGCAGTAGAACACATTATCCCAAAGCAAAATATATTTGGTCCGAACACTTTTTTTTCGACAATAGAACAGCAGGCAAATTTGTAAAGTGAATAGAATAAGAATAAAATAGAAAAGAAATAGTCGTAACGATATGTTGCGGCTGTTTTTGTGGAGAAGGGGGAAGAAAGATGAAGAGAGTGGTAAAGGAGTTCTTTTTGCAACATGATATTGTTATTATGTATAGTGTTCTATTAATTTTTATCCTTATTTTAAAAATGCAATTTTTTACATGGATCGGTATGTTAGCGTGTGTGTTGGGGATTGTTTTTTATACGCTTAACGAATATATGACACATCGTTTTTTATTCCATTTAAAACCGCCTAAAAACGCACTTTTATTAAAAATGTTAAGAAGATTACATTATGATCATCACGTCTATCCAGATGATTTAAAACTTTTATTTTTGCCTGTATGGTTTAGTATACCTAGCTTTACTATCTATTTACTTATATCATATGGTATTACAAAAAGTGTTACTGTTACACTTTCATTCGGAATCGGAATGATTATCATGCTCCTCGTTTATGAATGGAAACATTATATTGCACATAAGCCGATTCGTCCCTTCACTAAGTTTGGAAGATGGCTAAAAAAACAGCATATATTACACCATTATAAAAATGAAAAGTTTTGGTTTGGTGTTTCAAATCCAGTATTCGATTTTATATTTGGAACGCTTAAAGATGGAAAAGACGTTGAATTAAGCGAAACAGCTCGTAATTTAGAAAAGGAGACAAAGACAGAAGTAGTGCGATAAGCACTACTTTTTTTATCCCGCTATTTGCGAGCAGTAAGACTCCCACCCAAAAATTCGGCGAATACGAAGAAGTTAGGTGGGAGTCGTGCTGCCCGTACCCCCCCACGCTGATTAAAGTTTCACTTTATTCTGTTTTAACGGGAATAAAAGTGTAATCGAATCAATCAAATTTTATGTTGAAAAAGTATATTGAAATTTTAGGAGAAAATGACGAAAAATGTCTATCGAAAAATCTTTGCAGGAATGTACGGATTGTCTAAAATGAAAATAAGTTTCTGAATATTTATAAAATTTAGTCTTTAGGTATACAAGGAGAAATTGTATTTTAAGTTAAGAGAGGGGACCAGAGAATGAAACGAGATGATACGTCAGCACGTAAGTTACAAAATGAGGTGAATTATACAGAAGTTGTTCAGTCGCAAGAGTTTCAATTGTTATTAAATACGAAAAAGAAGTTTATCATTCCGATGAGTATTTTCTTTTTAAGTTTTTTTATTACATTACCTATTTTAACATCGTATTCAAAGGTGCTTAATACACCGGTATTTGGTGATGTTACATGGGCGTGGGTATTTGCTTTTGCGCAATTTATAATGACATGGGCATTATGTATGATTTATAGCAAAAAAGCAGAATCCTTTGATGAAATCTCGCGGAAAATTCTGCAAGATATGCAACAAGGGAGGGGCTGACTTTGAATACAACCGCCTTTGCGCTATTTTTAATTATCGTCCTTGGTACACTTGTTATAACTTATTTCGCATCGAAAAAAACGAAAAATGCGAGTGAATTTTATACGGCTGGAGGGGGATTAACTGGTTGGCAAAATGGCCTGGCGATTGCCGGGGATTACATGTCTGCTGCGTCATTTCTTGGCATCGCCGGAGCGATAGCTTTAACAGGATTTGATGGGTTCTTTTATAGTATAGGTTTCTTAGTTGCTTACTTAGTTGTATTATACCTAGTTGCAGAACCGCTTAGAAATTTAGGGAAGTATACGTTAGCGGATATGATTGCGGCGCGTTTTGATGCGAAAAAGGTTCGTGGTATTGCAGCACTTAATACGATGACGATTTCGATTTTTTATATGATTGCACAATTAGTTGGTGCGGGTGCACTTATTAAATTATTATTAGGAATTGAATATACGACATCTGTTTTAATCGTTGGTACACTAATGACAGTTTACGTTATTTTTGGAGGTATGACTGCTACAAGTTGGGTACAAATTGTAAAGGCTGTACTACTTATGGCAGGTACATTTATTATTTCTGTTATCGTTTTCTCCAAATTTAATTTCAGTGTGACAGAAATGTTCGCTCAAATGAAAACAGCTACTCCATTGAAGGAATCGTTTTTAAATCCAGGAGTAAAGTATAAAGATGGTCTGGATACACTTTCTTTAAATTTAGGACTAGTTCTTGGTACGGCAGGATTACCGCATATTCTTGTCCGCTTTTTCACAGTACGTGATGCAAAAACTGCACGGCAATCAGTTGTGTACGCTACGTGGTTAATTGGTGCATTTTATATTATGACGATTTTCTTAGGATTTGGTGCGGCGGCGTTTGTAGGGAATGAGGCAATTATTCAAGCAAATCCAGCCGGTAATATGGCAGCACCTTTATTAGCTAAAGCATTAGGTGGAGATTTCTTATTCGCATTCGTATCGGCGATTGCTTTTGCAACAATTTTAGCTGTAGTAGCAGGTCTTGTATTAACAGCGGCTTCCGCATTTGCTCATGATTTTTATAACGAGATTATTCGCAAAGGAAAATCAACGGAAAAAGAGCAAGTTTCAATGGCTCGTTATGCGTCTATTGGAGTAGCGATAGTATCTATTATACTTGCCTTATTTGCGCAAACATTAAACGTAGCATTTTTAGTATCACTAGCATTTGCAGTTGCAGCGAGTGCAAATTTACCAGTTATATTATTTACAATATATTGGAAGCGTTTTAATACAACGGGTGCAATTTGTGGTATGATTGTTGGTCTTGTATCAGCAATTGTTCTTGTTGGGTTAAGTCCAAACGTTTGGAATCCTGTGGTAGGGAAAGCTATATTTGTTGGAGAGGCGATATTCCCATATACGACACCTGGAATTGTTTCTATTCCGCTTGGATTCCTTGCAGCATATTTAGGAACTGTTTTCTCTAGTAAGAAAGAAGATGCAGCAAAGTTTGATGAAATTCTTGTGAAATCTAATACTGGTCATGGTATTAGTGATGCTTCTTCACATTAAAAAAAGAGGAGCTTTTCGAAATATAAGAAAAGCTTCTCTTTCTTTTGGCATTTTCTTATAAAGTGAAACTTTAATCAGTGTGGGGGATTGTTCATCCCCCCACACTGATTATTAGCCTTCACCAATCGGGCGTTTATGGGCAGTTAATCTCCCACCTAACTTCTTTGCTCCAGCTGAATTTTGGGGTGGGAGTTTTACTGCCCACAAATAGCGGGATAAATATTACTTTATTTTTGGTAGGATTTGTCTTGTGTTTGTGGAATGAAAATAGGCAGGGAGAAATTTAACTTATCATGGCACCAGCGCAGCTTTGTGAAAAATAAGTTGTTATGGAAGGTGGAAGAAATGATGAAGACAAAACAAACCGATGAATTATTAGCAAAAGATGAGCAATATGTTTGGCACGGAATGCGTCCTTTTAGCCCAAGTAGTACAATGGTAGGGGCAAAAGCAGAAGGGTGCTGGGTTGAAGATATACAAGGAAAAAGATACTTAGACGGTATGAGTGGTCTTTGGTGTGTGAATAGTGGATACGGAAGAAAAGAGCTCGCAGAGGCAGCTTATAAGCAATTGCAAACATTATCATACTTTCCGATGTCACAATCACATGAGCCAGCAATTAAGCTCGCTGAAAAGTTAAACGAATGGCTTGGTGGAGAGTATGTTATATTCTTCTCTAATAGTGGATCAGAAGCGAATGAAACAGCTTTTAAAATAGCAAGACAATATTATGCTCAAAAAGGTGAACCGCATCGTTATAAATTTATGTCACGTTATCGTGGTTATCACGGAAACACAATGGCAACGATGGCAGCGACTGGACAAGCACAGCGTAGATACCAATATGAGCCATTTGCGTCAGGGTTTTTACATGTAACGCCTCCAGATTGTTACCGCATGCCAGAAATGGAATCGCAAAATATTTATGATGTAGAATGCGTAAAAGAAGTAGATCGTGTTATGACATGGGAATTAAGCGAAACAATAGCGGGATTTATTATGGAGCCAATTATTACAGGCGGAGGTATTTTAATGCCGCCACAAGACTATATGAAAGCTGTTCATGAAACGTGTCAAAAACACGGTTCGTTACTTATTAGCGATGAAGTTATTTGTGGTTTCGGGCGTACAGGAAAAGCATTTGGATTTATGAATTATGACGTTAAGCCTGATATCGTTACGATGGCAAAAGGTATTACGAGCGCATACTTACCATTATCAGCAACAGCTGTGAAAAAAGAAATTTATGAGGCATTTAAAGGAACAGGGGAATATGAATTCTTCCGTCATATTAATACATTTGGTGGAAATCCAGCGGCTTGTGCATTAGCGCTTAAAAACTTAGAGATTATGGAAAATGAAAATTTAATTGAGCGCTCTGCCCAAATGGGTTCACTTTTATTAAATCAATTAAAAGAAGAAATTGGGGAACATCCGCTTGTTGGTAATATTAGAGGGAAAGGGTTATTAGTTGGAATCGAACTAGTAAATGATAAAGCGACGAAAGAACCAATTGATAACGACAAAATTGCAAGTGTTGTAAATGCTTGTAAAGAAAAAGGACTTATTATTGGGCGTAACGGTATGACAACAGCGGGGTATAATAACGTTTTAACATTAGCACCGCCACTTGTTATTTCAAGTGAAGAAATTGCTTTTGTTGTTGGAACGTTGAAGACAGCGATGGAACGTATTTAATAAATACGAGAGGAGCGAGCTGTAATATAAGGCTCGCTTTTGTTTACTAGGAGGAGCTTTTAATGGAGAAATATGATCCTAACAAACATTATCACATCGAATATTATGAAGACGGATATGATTTAGAAGTGACAGCGTACAAAAGAATAAATGAGCCAGTTTGGGATGCTTATATTCCAAAATATGAGGCAGACGATTTTTATAAAAAGGTGGAGGAAATGAAACTTGGGGAATATATAGATGACTATGGCATAAAAGTATATTCATTTCGTGATGATATCGATGATGAAGAGGCACGAACTATTTTTGAAAAATGGTTAAAGACGAATGAGATTGTTTAAAGGTGAAACGAAAAAGGAGATTGCTATCTTATAAGATAGCAATCTCCTTTTATTATAGTAAACTTATTTACTTGCTTTCAGTGCTTTATCTTTTGCACCAAAAGTGTATTTTAACATTGGTGGTGTAATCATCGTAGTTAAAATAACGACGATAACGATTGCTGTAAAGTAATCTTGTGCTAATAGGCCAGAAGAAAGTCCTGTTCCTGCGATGATAAGTGCAACTTCACCACGAGAAACCATACCAGCACCGATAATTGCAGAAGACTTTGCATCAAATCCAGTCATTCGTGCACCGAATCCACAACCGATTAGTTTTGTGAATACAGCGATTACTGTTAATGCTAAAATGAACCAAATTTGATCACCAATACCGTCAAATGTAATATTCATACCGATGCTAACGAAGAATACTGGTACGAACATAGCATAAGCGATTGGTTCTACTTTCTTTTCTACTTCATGTTTGTAGTTCGTTTGAGAAATAGCGATACCAGCTGCGAAAGCACCGATAATACCAGCAATTCCTAATAGTTCGCCGAAATATGCGAATGAGAAACAGATGATAAGTGCTGCGCTAACGATAGACTCAGATACGCGTAGTGGTGATAACCAACGCATAATCGCTGGAACACCTTTCCATCCGATTAAAATAATAGAAGCAAAGAATACTACTTTTTTCAAGATAACCATTGTTAAATTCACATCATCTGTACCTAAGAAGCTCATTGCGAATGCTAATAAAATAACAACAAGAATGTCATCAAATACAGCTGCTCCAAGCATTGTTGTACTTTCACGTGTTTTCATCTTACCTAAATCGCGAAGTGTTTGAACGGAAATACTAACACTTGTCGCACATAGAAGTAATCCTAAAAAGACAGCGTTCCCTTGTTCCATGCCCATAACAAGACCGGCAACGTAACCACCTACAAATGGAAGAACGATACCTCCAATTGCGACTGCTAAAGAAGAATTACGGTTTTCATTTAATTCTTTTAAGTCTGTTTCAAGTCCAGCCATAAACATTAAAAGAATAACCCCGACATTACTTAATTGCGTTAGAAGTTCTGAATTCTCAATCCAACCTAATAAAGCTGGACCGATAACGATACCGACAATTAATTTACCCAGTACAGAAGGTTGACCTAATCTAACACTAAGGTCACCAGCGAGCTTTGTACTTAATAAAATAAGTGCAATTTGAAAGAAAAATTCGAATTCCATCTGATCCTCTCCTCATCATTTTTAGTTTTATCATACGATTTCTCGGAATTTGCCTAATGAAAATATGTAAAAACCCATTAAACAAAGGGTCTTATTACGAGTTCTTTTGAACTTGTAATTTGAACCTGTAATTAATATATAATAAAATTTATTAAAAATCAATGAAAAAATAGCAGATTTTCATGATAGGATTCGATTTAGGTATGGAGGGAATCACTATATAATAAGAAGAAATAAGGCTACATTTTTAATGAATTGGAGAAGGGCATATGTTATTAAATAAACGTTTTACAATTGGGGAAATGGCAAAAATGCATAATATAGCGGAATCTACATTACGCTACTATGATGAAAAAGGAATTTTTCATCCGTCTATTGTGGACCCGCAAACGAATTATCGCTATTACACAATTGATCAGTTTTCACTATTAGACACGATTAAATTTTTACGCCAATTGAATATTCCATTAAAGGAAATAAAGAAATATATTGATGAACGAAATCCGTCTTATGCGCTGAATTTACTTGAAAAACAACAAGAAATGATGCTGAAAAAGCAAAGAGAAATCGAGTATGCTTTGGCAAAAATGGAACATAAAATCCATTTAATGAAGAAAGCGACGGAATCAGAAGCGAATCAAATTATTTATAAAACGATATCGAAGCGAAAAATAACAGCGATTGCAGTTGCACCTAATACAACAGATGATATGTTTGAATATTATATCCATTCGCTACAAAAAAATATGAAGCAAATTGATAATAGTTTATTTTCAGGAGATATCGGTGTAACAGTTTCCAAAAAAGCATTACTTCAAAATGAGTTTCAAGCATATAACAGTGTGTTTATTTTATTGGATTACATGCCTTTTCAATTGCATACTTCAGATGAAATAAAAGAAGGAATATTTGCTTGTTCTTATCACCATGGACCATATGAAGAAACAGATGCAACGTATACGAAATTATTAAATCACATTGATAACGAAGGATACGAAGTATGCGGAGATGCGCTTGAGCTTGCGTTAATTGATTGGTCTGTAACAGAAAATCCGAAGGAGCAAGTAACGGAAATTCAAATACCTGTTGTTAAAAAATAGGCTTATATATTTTTCGATTCTCTATTGACCTTCAAGTAACTTGAAGGTTTAAACTGTGAACAGAGCATTGAAAAAGGAGCATTTATATGATGGAAACAACAGAAAAATTAAGAGAAAAACCTATTAAAAGTTTATTTATCACTTATTTAATACCAGCTGTTCTTGGGATGGTATTAATGTCGGTTAATATTGTGATTGATGCGGTCATGATTAGTAGAGGAGTTGGAGCGAACGGTTTGGCTGGAGTAAACGTAGCTATTCCAGCGTTTTCAATTTTCTTTTCTATTTCATTATGGATTGGAATGGGCGGAGCAACGTTATATTCCATTGCACTAGGGGAAAATAAACTGGAAAGAGCAAGGTCTATTTTTACTCAATCTATGACAGTGGCAGTTATTATCGTAGGTGTTTTGGCGGCTATTTGCTTATGGAGAATAGAAGATATAGCATATCTATTCGGTGCAAATGAAGTGATTTTGCCATATGCGTTAGACTATTTACAAGTGTTATTAACATTTGGAATGATATACGTTTTAGAAAATATTTTAAGCACATTTATACGTAACGATGGAAATCCTAATTTAGCAATGGCAGGCCTTGTCGTAACGGCTGTATTGAACATAGTGTTTGACTATATCTTTATTTTCATCTTTGGATGGGGCGTAACAGGTGCTGCCTCAGCAACTATTCTTTCGGCGGCAATTGGTTTCCTTGTATTATTAACTCACTTCTTTAGAAAAAGTAGTGTTTTAAAGTGGACGAAATTCCATTTTGAATGGGATACGGTTAAACAAATTATGGTGATTGGTTTCCCAAGTTTTACAACTGAGATTACAGTAGCGATTGTAACGGTTGGTTTTAATATCGCTTTTGTTCAATATGCAGGAGAAGTAGGTGTCGCTTCTTATGCGATGGTCAATAGTATTCATGCAATGACATTATTATTGTTCTTCGGTGTTGGAGCCGCATTACAACCTATTGCTAGTTTCCACTATGGTGCAAATTTACCAGAAAGACTGCGTGAAGGATTACGGTTAGCTGTAAAAACTGCAGTTGTACTCGGAGGCGTAGCAATTGTTGTCGGTTTATTCTTCGGGAAATATATAATTGGTTTGTTTGATGTTCAATCCCCAGAACTATTGGAGTTAACGTTAACAGGTATTAGTTTATTCTTTATACAATATGTATTTTTAGGCTATAACATTGTGTATGGAGAGTATTTCCAATCAGTGCGACAAACGACAAAATCAGTTCTTATTATTTTGAGCCGTGGTTTACTATTTATTATTCCATTGTTATGGATTATGCCGAAATTATTTGGTGTAAATGGAATTTGGCTCGTTATGCCAGTAGCGGAAATATTGACAGCAATCATTGTATTTACGATGAATCGTATGAAACATCCTGTTCCATTAAACTTGGCAGGAAAGAAAGAAGCAATATAGTGAAGAAAATCCCCTTGAACAAGTAAGGGGATTTTTTCATTCTTTTAAACTAATCGCAAAAGATCCATCCGTTTCTTGAGCAGACGCAAAAGCAACGTTTTTAATATTTGTGATGCCTTTTTCTTTTAACTCTTTATATAACCATTTTTCGTCTTTATGAATTAACTTTAAGTTATCGTATTGAATTTGTGAATCAACGATAAGAGCAATTGGTAACCCTGCATACTTAACATCTATATTCATATCTTTTGGAGTCAATGGTACAAGTTCTCGCTTTGGTAAAATGCTAATGGCTCCATTCGCTTCTAAAATAGCGTATTCAATTTCATGAACACTTGGATATCCGGCGACGCGAAGATTAGAAAGCAATTCAGGGATCGGATATCTACTTTTTTGTAAGTTCTCAAAAATAATATCACCATGTTTAATTAAAATAATGGGGTGTCCGAGAATAAAACGATTTAGTTTATTGAGTAAGCTTAATTTGGTAAGAAGTAAATGCAAACATGTAATAACGACCATACCGAGAAATGCTTGTAAAGCACCAGCGACTGGTATGGCTTGAAAAGCTAAATAAGATAAAAAGATAATAGCCCCAAAATCATGAGGGGTTAGTTGTGCTAATGCAGATTTACCAAGTAGCTTAAGTGATAGTAAAAATAAGATAAAAAAGAACGATACATTAAATAAAAAGAGAAGCAAGAGGGACACTCCTTCGTGTGAAGTTGTACTTACTATTCCCGAAAGTAATATAAATATTACCTTTTATAGGATGAATTAGGGTGAATTGGAATTTGGCTGTATACAAACAAATAAATGGATATTATGATGAAGGAAGTAAAGGGAATAGGAGTATATGGATATGAGAAAGAAGAAAATAATTAAGTACATTTTAGTTGTTATAATGATCTTCGCCGTGTATGCGGGGTTTTTACAATATAACATCTATAAGCATGGGCATATGAATGCAATTGACGATGCGGATTATATAATTGTACTAGGATCGAAAGTAAATGGAACAAAGCCTTCTTATTCATTGCAATATCGTATTGATAAAGCAGCTGAGTATTTAAAATCACATGATAAAACAATTGCTATCGTATCTGGAGGCCAGGGAAAAGGTGAAGATATTACAGAAGCATTAGCGATGAAACAAGGATTAATGAAACAAAATATTGCAGAAGACCGCATTATAATGGAAGAACGTTCGACGAGCACAGATGAAAATATTAAATTTTCAAAACCTCTTATCCCTGAAAATATGAAAAAAGGGATGATTGTAACGAACGATTTTCATATGTTCCGAGCAAAAAAGATTGCAGAAAAACAAGGGTTGACATTAGAAGGTCTTCCGGCGAAAACACCGAAGCCAATTATTATTCAATCGAATGTACGAGAATATTTAGCGATTACGCAATATTGGTTTATGAATCGAATATAGTGAAACTCAAACTAAAATCCACCTGGAATCAGGTGGGTTTTAGTTTGAGAAAAATCTTACAAAGATGTCATGTTCATGAAAGGTAAAGCGATAGTTTCTAAAGTGGTTTCCTGACATAATGAAGGTAACAAAAAACTTTAGAGGTGAATCGGATGAAAGGAAATAATATTTTATCTTCGCTATGTTACTTTAGTATCTTTTTTGCACCATTTTTACTGCCAATTATCGTGTACTTCGTTGCGGAAGATGAAGTGAAATATCACGCAAAAAAAGCATTTTGGTCACATATTTTCCCGTACGCAATCTTATTTGGCGGATTAGCTTTATCAGGGGTATACGGTTTAAGTTTCAATCAATCTGAGAGCGTTGGAATTGGAATGGTTATAACGTATGCAGTGTTTATTCTTGTAGGAATTTATTACTTCATTTGGAATATTGTTAAAGGAATTAAAGTTTTGAAAGCAGCTTAACAACAATTGCATAATAGCATATAAATCTTTCGTTATTTGTTGATAAGTCGATATCCTTTGTCGAAACGACTGATATAATTTCATATACCGTATTAATAGACATTAAAAAAGAGTAATTCGAAAAGAATTGCTCTTTTTGTGCTTATAAGTTGTGAATAATGAAAAAGATATGTTAATTTTTCATTATGAAGAGAAAGAAGGAGTGATTTTCATGAATGAGATGATACATAAAATGGAGCAACACGTTTCAGTTCGTAAATATAAAGAAGAACCAATTTCAAAAGAGATAGTAGAAAGAATAGTGCAAGCTGCTCAGCATGCGGCTTCCTCACATTTTGTACAGGCATATTCTCTTATATATGTAACAGATCAAGAACTAAAGGCTAAACTAGCTGAATTATCCGGGAATCGTCATGTGAAAGACTGTGCAGCATTCTTTGTATGCTGTGCGGATTTAAAACGTCTAGAAACCGCATGTGAGAAACATGGAACAGAAATTAAACATGAGGGAGTAGAGGACTTTATTGTAGCAACAGTAGATGCCTCATTATTTGCACAAAACTTAGCACTTGCAGCTGAATCATTAGGATACGGCATTTGTTATATTGGCGGAATTCGTAATAACCCGAAAGAAGTGAGTGAATTGCTTCATTTACCGGATAAAGTATATCCGGTATTCGGAATGACAGTCGGCGTACCAGATGAAGATCATGGAGTAAAACCACGATTACCAGTAGCAGCAATTCTTCATGAAAATGGATACGATGAAAAGAAATATGATGAATTATTAAACGAATATGATGAAACGATGAGTGTGTATTACAAAGAAAGATCGTCAAATCAAAAAAACGTAACATGGACGGAATCAATGAGCACATTTATGTCAAAAGAGAAGAGAATGCATATGAAAGAGTTTTTGGGTGAGAAAGGATTAAATAAAAAATGATTGAAAAGACAAACCTGAGATGTGGGTTTGTCTTTTTTTGGAGGAGAAATGTATTTGTTTTCGAATTGGTTAGAGAGGGAGGGGATAAAATGAAGAAAGCTTTAATCTTTTTATTTGATGGATTTGCAGAATTTGAAGTGAATATAGCGAGTTTATTTTTGACAAGTAAGGAATTCGAAATAATAACAGCAACTGTAGACGGAAAAACAGTTGCAGGAGAAGGCGGATTTTTGTGTCAACCACATGTCTCTATAGAGAATATTGAAGTAGTGGATTACGAAGTGTTTATTGTACCAGGAGGGCATATTTTTCGCCATTTAGAAAATGAACAACTGTTATCTATCGTGAAAGAATTACATAAGCAAAATAAATGGATAGCAGGCATTTGTGCAGGGACAGCTCTACTACATGCAGCCGGAGTGCTTAATAAGAAGAAATTCTCAACATCATTAACTCTAGATGAAAAACACTTAGTGCATTTACATGAATGGGAATATAAACAAAATAAAGATGTAACTGTGGATGGGAAAGTCATAACAGCAGTAGGATCTGCGTATGTTGAATTTGCTGTTGAAATTATGAAACAGCTCAATTTGTTTGATGAAGGTGAAGGTAATGAAAACCTTCACTACTTTAAAAATATAAAAACAGTATGTGGTGAGACGTTAGTTTAAGTAATAAAATCAAATAAAAAACCGAAGCTAAGAAAGTAGGACTCGCTTTCTCAACTTCGGTTTTTATTTGTTATTATATAAAATGAAAATAAAAATTAATAAATTTTTACAAAAGTGATAGAAAATGAGAATGAAATGCCAATAGTAAGTAAAAGCAGCTGCTAAAGGGGAACTGAGGAAGGAAGATGTTTATGATTTTCGATTCTGAAGAGGATTTAATTATAGCTATGAAAAAACGTGATCAAGATGCTTTGAAAGAAGTCATTGATCAATATGGAAAATTAGTTTTATACATTATTCATAAATCATTAAGTACCCCTATTGAGAAACAATATGTAGAGGATTGTTATAACGATGTATTTACTGTCATTTGGTTTAATATCGACCAATTTGATATAGAAAAGGGAAACTTAAAATCTTGGATGATTGGTATTACTAAATTAAAGGCATTGGAATATAAAAAGAAAGTATATAGAGAGAACGAAATGGATAAAGACGTAGAAATAGATAAAGGTATCCATGATAGTTATGAAATAGAACAAGAAGAAGAGATTATGGAAATAGTGCAAGATTTAAATAAAAAGGATCGTTATATCTTTTTAAAGAGGTATATTGATGGATGTTCCATTGACGATATTGCAAAAGAATTAAAAGTAACAGCGGATTATATATACAACCGAATTTCTCGGGGGAAGAAAAAACTTCAAAAACTGTGGAAGGGGAGTGTGTAATATGGATAAAAGATTATTATCGATGTTAAATGAGCTCCAATATTCAGAAGAAGAAATTACACGTTTAGAGAAAGAAGCGAATGATTCTATAAATATAGATAAGTATTATGTGAGAAATGGAGAGTTATTAAAAAAATTAACTTTACAAATGTTAGAAGAGTCAATTCGCAATGAATTACAAGCTGGTGAAGAAATTGAGAAGGAACTGTTAGTAGACGAAGGATATATGGCAAATAATAAAGTAATACCAAATATATATTACGTAGGAGCTACTTTTTATTATTATATCGTTTTAACAAATAAAAGAGTGATCATGAAAGGATTAGATTGTTATTTTAAAAAAACAAATGAACATAGCATGCCAATAGAAGATATACAATCTATTTCGCAACATAAAAAAATGAAAAATGTCTTTGAGATTAAATATAATAACAGCTATATACAATTTGGAAGTATTGAGTATGCACAAGAAATTGCAATGATTATTATGGAGTTAAAAAAACGCGGAGTAAAAGTAGAAAAGTATACAGATTTTGAAAAAGGATTTTTCTTATTCTTTAATATATTCGTGATAGTAAGTTCAGGTCTTTGCTTTATAAAATATTTAATGTAAAAAGTGGCCTAATAGCCGCTTTTTATGGTTTAGTTAGTATTCTATTGATGAACTTGTAGCTTTAAAATATTCTTCTCATGAAAGAATCATCAGTGGGATTACTAATTGTAAACTGACAATAAAGTTATTTAATTTAAAAACTTAAAACACGTATAACCCCGTTCTGATTTTAAGACGGGGTTAAAAAAAATTTGTTTAATTTTTGATGTAAAATACTCCACTGCACTTAAAAATACACCAATAAATTCGTTTAGATCTATGTGTTATTGCACACTCTAAAGCACCTTCTAATTTGAAAAACTTATTTATAACAAATTCAAACTTTCAATAAGGAGATAAATACCTGTGCAACTCAAAAGGATATATGTAAATATTTTAAAAATCCGTTGATTAAGCCATTTAAAAATAATTTGGCCTATAAACAAACCTAGAAATATGATTGGAATTGCATAAAAACTTGATTCCCAAATTGTTCTGTTCGTTCCAGTAAAGAGTATTTGAGTTATGAGACTAATGAAATATATAAACAGATAAAAAGCCAAAGTAGTTGCTCTTAACTTCCCTTTTTCAGTATCAGTTCCTGTAAAGTATAGTAACAAGGGAGGTCCTGGCATGCCGATACTTGTCGTTAAAAGGCCTGATAAGCCACCAACTACGAAATCCCTAGATTGTGTTGATTTAATCTTAAAGTTACATATCAGCATCAATGTTAAGATTAAGAGCAGGATGCTGATTGCTAATTTAAAAGCGTTTATGTTAATAGAAGTGAAGAGTAAAATACCAAAAGGTACACCAACTATACTTCCAAAAGTTAATCTTTTCAGTAGAATAAAGTCAATGTCCATTCTTATTTTCCAAATGAGTGATATTGAAATAATTAATGATAAAATAATGTTTATTTGTATAGCTTCTTGTGGTAAGAATAACATTAGTAAGAAAGGTGTTGCCATTATGGAAAAGCCAAAACCTGTACTTGTTTGCAAAACAGAAGCCACTAATATAATACATATGAAAATTAATGTAGTCTCCAAAATAACCCCCTATTTAATCAAATTTAATAAATATTTTTTCACTATGAAAATCGAATTTAACTGATTCGAGCCTATAGATTAAGTGTAATACTTCACAATCTCACTTTTATTTTAACATAAATATTTAGTTTCTTCTCAAATGGTAGCACTTACATTTTTAAACAATTTTATTGTTACTCAGCACTAATGAATGGTATCAACTAAAAATTAGCGATGCTTGTACTTGTTTTTTCCATTCGCTTAAATACATTTTTTCTGCCTTGAGTAGTTCAACAGGTAATTTTGCAATAAATTCTAAACTGTTTCCATCAGGATCATTAAAATATATAGAGGCGTGTGCTAGCTCGGGAAAAACGATTGGCTCAATTGGTTCCATTCCAAAGTCTTTTCGCACTGGAATTCCTTTCTGTTTGAGCCAGTGTATCGCGTTTTCTAAATCGTGTAATCTTACTTGGAAAGCGATATGTCGTAAGGATGGATGATAATTAACTTTGTATTCTTTTCCTTCCCAAAGACCAATCCAACTTTCATTTTCTACAATCCAAAAGAAGGCGATATCTTTGTCTCTTTTATATAATTTGAGCCCCAGTGATTCATAAAAAGGTATCGAAATTTCTAAATTACAGACAGGTAAATGTGCTTCATAAAGACCTTTAATCATTATAATCCTCCTTAGTAAAAATGTTTCTTATTTTATATTAAACGATGCTTTGTTTATTGAAATCACTTAAAAGAAGGATATTAATTCATACGAAAGTATGAAAAAACAGCTCAAATATGAGCTGTTTTCGTATAGTTTTTAGTTAACATATTTTATTCATTTAGGGTTTAGCGAAAAGGATACGTATTATATTTAAAACCCTCCGCCGCCACCCCAACAGCTACATCCGATAATGATTAGAAGGATGAATAGCACGATGAGTAAAGCAAATCCACCGCCGAAACCAGCGCAACTACCACCAAAGCTCATGTTTTTTCCTCCTTTTTTATTAAATTAATCTATATAACCAATGGATTACTTTATAAGATATGTTTTTATTTGGAAAAGGAGCAAGTCTTACTTTTAATTAGACAAGAGCCTGGGAGCTAATTTAGATATGATATTTACTTAGTTTCATAGCGCTTTTTTGAAAATGGTAAAACAATATGGAAGTGTATACTAGGTGAATGTATTGTAAATGAAAGGGGTATGTAACTTACAATCACATTAAAATTTCTTTTCATAAATATAAAATTTGTAAAAAAAACCATTTTTTATTTTTTTATGAGTAAAAATGTACTATAATTTTACAAGTAATATTATGGGAAAAGGGAGTTTTTGTATAGAGATGGAG
>NZ_JBALMG010000042.1:0-1781 GCF_036963225.1 Bacillus sp. JJ783
AAAGTAGCAGCTATTGCAGCGGGATTGGGACAGTTAATTGCTAATATAATTCTTAGCATTGCAACACAACAGATGGGGGCAATTGTATTTATGTCTGCATGCACAGTGATTTCGTTTGGTTTGTTTTATATGATTATAGAACTCCATAAGTATTATTATTTACGTAAGCATATAGAAGATGGAGGGAAAATACGTATAGGCTTTTAAAGAGGATTTGTTGGATTTCAAGTGTATAATCGCATTCTTCTTATGGAAGCCATTCACGAGACTTATAGCAATAAAAGATGTATAAGTGGAAGAGTATATTCTAGTAAAACATCTGAAGGAATGGAAATTAGGTTTGTTCTTATTAATGATAAGATTATAACTGTTTATCCAATTTATTAAAGAATGTGAGGTACTCAAAAATGAAAGTAACTACTCAGCCCATAGTTAAAAATGCAAGACAATATAGAGGTAATTGCCAAGAAGCACTCCCCCTAAGTTTCAAATGAAATTAAATGATTGAATATTTATATTTAAATAATCGACTATTCATGCTTTAATATTTCTATGTACATAACTGGGATAATTAGGAATTTATATTTAATATGTTTTAAGAAAGGGGAATGTTTTTTTTATGGAAACTCCAGAAAATCAATTTAAACGTGCACTTAATCCTTGGTTCTCCATTTGGACAAAACCACGTGATACAATGAAAGAAATTTTTATATCCAAACCTAAGAATGTGTTTTTACTCATTTTATTAGGCTCATTCGTACAGACTTTAGATCGAGCATCTTCTAAAAATGTGGCGGATTCAATAAGTAGTCCATTTTCAATAATCTCAATAGTTATATTCGGTACCTTCATTGTTTTCTTAACTTATTATTTTTTGCTACCAGCGTTATTTAATTGGGTGGCAAAAAAACTTGGTGGACAAGGTACCTTTGAAAAAACACGTTACTCAGTTGCCTATTCTTATATCCCTTACGTTTATTCTCTTATATTAGTTTGGTTGCCTTCATTTTTCTTGTTTGGGATAGAAAACTTTACGAGTGAGACACCGAAAATGGATAGTAGCATAACTTTAACGATTTTGTTTCTTATTTTTGCCATAATTGATGTAGTTATTGGAATTTGGACAATCATTATTTCCTTAAAATGTTTAGGAGAAGCACACCAATTTTCAGCATGGAAAGCATTATTAACAATAATAGTGTCCTTTATGATTATCATTCTTCCTTTGGTAATAATAGTATTTCTTATAGTAGGGGTTATAACCCTTTAATAATTTATTTGCTTCTTATTTATCCAAACGTTTTCTACGCGCTGTTAGTAATATTGACTTGCTGCGGTGTACTAGTGGTTAACACGTGAAAATAGAGATATAAAAGAATTATCGTAACTACTCAGCCAGTAGTTACAAATGAAATATATATAAAGTGACAAAAAATGAAGACCTAGATTCTTTAAAAATAGAATTATCAAAAGAACTAGAAATTGTAGCAACATTTTTAGAAAACGATATCCAAGGGATTCCAGTTAAATGGTGGTTACAAAAAATCGATGAAGTATTAAATAATTTAAAAGAATATAATGAATTTCAAGGTACATTATGTGCAATTCAAGTAAAAAAGGATGAAACTATACTTGTAGATTTATATTCTATCCATGATCCTAATATATGTAAGATTGAAACAACTGAACTTAGAAATTTAATTGAGGTTTGGGGCAAGCACAAAAAATGTATAAAAATAATAACTAAAAAATTAACTTTTATAAAAACATTTAAATAAAAA
>NZ_JBALMG010000042.1:1875-5167 GCF_036963225.1 Bacillus sp. JJ783
GCTTCATTTGCTGTTACATAGTATGTTTTTCTGTTGCTATTGTGTACTTAAATATAATCCCAGTGCTAACCTTGACCATCTAACCAGCCAGTAAAGTCATCTGAAAAAGAAAGAAAGGATTGTCCATCTTTTTAATTAGGGGTACAGCCAATGTACTAACATAAAATCCATGTTAAGGATTATTTGCAAAGTAACAATACTGTACATTTTTATTGCTTTGTAATCTGATAATGGAAAAAAATACAGACTTTAATCTAAAATTACATGTATCTCAGCTGAATCCTAATGAGATGTTTTTTTTTGATTATTTACCTTCTATCTCTTTGTTTGCAGCGCTTTGAATGTATACTTTTCTTGCTAACTTTGAGGATATCAGGGGAATTGGGATGAAGTCAATATTTTTACAGATTCGAATGTAAACTAATAATAAAAAGTTTGCTTTCAAATTTGAAAAGGTTAGTCCCTCACTCCACTCCAGCTAAAAACCTCACACCCAAAAACAAAGGGGAACTCAATTGTTCAAACTCATATAAAGTTTCAATCTTGTCTAAGCATCCATTAGGATATACAATTGATCATCCATTTTTCTTTACATAATCTCCAGATACAGTCCATATCAACTATAGATTCTTGTCTTATGCTAAATGTAATCAAAAAGCAAGTAGATAAAGATAATGACTAAAACATTAACTCTAGATACTTTTTTGATGAATATTACAAATAAATAGGAGGTAATGAAAAATGATTAAAACATTATTAGCAGGAGCACTTTTAAGTACAGGATTAGTAGCGGGAGGTGCAGATGATGCGAAAATGGACAATTTAAAGTCAAATGAAAATAGTTCAAATCAAGTAATTACACAGAGTGCAGATGGAACAACGTCTTTCTCACAAAACTTTGATTTACCTAAAGATGCAGTGCCAGCAACTCCTAAAGGAGAAGCAAAAACTGTTGAAAGAACAGAAGGTACAGGTTCTCAAGAAGGAAAAATGGTACCAACAAAAGAAGGTACAGATTCTCAACCTGGATTTGAAATGGGAGCCCCTGAAAAACCAGAACATGCAAAAACTGTTGAAAGAACAGAGGGTACAGACTCTCAAGAAGGAAAAATGGTACCAGCAAAAGAAGGAAATTAAATAATATATAGTTATAACGAGGAGCATCCAAAAAGTGGTGCTCTTTTTATATTATAGGGATCAACTGGTTTTACTCAATATAGAACTGTAGCGGGAATTCAAGCTAGAATATGGGTTACTGTCTCTTCAAATTATGGTGTTTGAAGCACTAGTTTTGGTGGTAACGTTACAACATAAACATTTTATTAGAGATTTTTAAAATTTACATACACTCTAGATAGACTACATATCAACCTCAGATACTTGTTTTATGATACAAGTAATCAAACAAAAGGAGGGCAATACAAAATGATTACAACAGTATTAACAGGGCACTCTTTTAAGTACAGGAGATTATTAACAGGTGGAGAAAATGTTAAAGATGTACAGACAGATAAACATATTCCATATGAACAAAATGAATTGCAGCAAACTCTAGAAAAGTACGATTCGAAGAAATTTGAGTTATAAAAAGAAAATAGATAAATATAGTGAAAATAGATAAATTGACAAGAGAAAAGCACTTTGTGTATATCACAGATGCTTTTTATTTTCATTTTGATATAGGGCTTGAATTAAATTTTTACACTAAAATATATACGGCAAAAAGGGGGGAGTTCATTGCACAAAGTTATTTATGGAATATTAATTTTAATTTATACTTTGTATTCATTTTTTGTAAGTGACGGAAGTGAAGTAAGGTTTATTATGGTGTTAACTATAGTACTTATCTTTTCTGTAGTTTTAGAAAAAGGAAATGCAAACAAAACGACTGATTAAAGGTCTTTTTGTTTGCATTTTTTAGTTGGCTATTAAAGTCCAGATGTTTTAGGGGTAGCACCAAATCGCCATCAAGCTTAAAGAACGATTTATCGCCAAACAATAAAAATGAGCTTTTTATTACAAGTTAGCGCCAAATTTCGTTTTTGGGACACTATTAAATTTTTAGTTGATGAAAACACCCGCCTAAAATAGAAAACTTTTAACCTATTATCATTTATTCCGTAGCTTTTAAGGTATTTAACACGACTTTGGTTGCGTCTGCAATAAGTTTATCATCGTATTTAGCATCTTCTTTATCATGATTAGAAAGTATAGCAAGAACAATCGGCTTTTTATTTGGTGGCCAAATAATTGCGATATCATTTCTTGTTCCGTAAGATCCCGCGCCTGTTTTATCAGCCACTTCCCATCCTTTTGGTACGCCCGCACGAATCAATTTATCTCCAGTTGTATTTCTCTTCATCCAATCTACTAATAGTTCACGTTTTTCTATTGGAAGTGCAGTTCCTAATGTAAATGATTGAAGTGTCTTAGCAATCGCTTCTGGTGTACTGGTATCATGTGTTTCTCCTGGATGCACTTCATTTAATTCAGGTTCAAATCGTTCGGAAGTAGTAACAGTATCTCCCATTTCTCTCAAGATTTTTTCAAATTCAGAGGGCCCCCCTAACTGTTTAAGAATCAAATTATGTGCTGTGCTGTCACTATATCGAACAGAAGCATCTGCAAGTTCTTTTAACGTCATTCCTGTATCAACATGCTTTTCAGTAATTGGATTATAATTAGAAAGATCTTCATGAGTATACGTAATCCTTTGATCCAGAGCTTCTAATGAGTTCTTGCGTAAAAGAGCGCCGACAGCTAATGATTTAGATGTAGATGCAAATGCAAAACGATCATCTGAATGATAAGCAACAGTTTGATTTGTACCTGTGTCCAGTGCATAAATACCAAGCTTAGCATCATATTCTTTTTCAAGTTTAGCGAAAGATTGATTACCTGTATTTTCTTGTTTAATTTGATTAGCTTGATTCGTTTGTTTAGGTGGTTCAGATTGAGTGTTACTATTGGAACAGCCTATAAGTGATACACATGAAAGTAATACTACAGGCACAATCTTTTTGTAATGTAAAATGTTAAAGAACTTGTTTAAAACGAACATAAATTTTCAACCTCTTTCAAGAATATATGGATTTTGTCTAGGTATTCTAAATACCAATGCAATTAAAGATGGCATAGGGTAACAATACTACTGCAGCAGAAATTTCACAGGTTAAATGACATCCAAAACATTTACCCCGCTATTCGCCGGGCAGTAAGACCCCCACCTCAAAATTCAGCGGAAGCAAAGAAGTTAGGTGGGGGGCGGGCTGCCCGTAAAAGCCCGATTGGT
>NZ_JBALMG010000042.1:5223-11014 GCF_036963225.1 Bacillus sp. JJ783
GGGGGATGAACAAAACCCCCACTGATTAAAGTTTCACTTTATATGATTGATAAGTCACGGTTTGGGTTATTTCTTCTTTGTTTTCACTTGTAATGGTTCACCTGTGAAAGTATTACAATACATACTTTTTACTTTTGGGAATAATAAGTCCTTTCATTTTTTTGTAATACATAAAAATAGATGTCAAACGGGATATGTTGTATCCAATCTGGACAACTAACATTAGAAATACACTTATTAGACACTCTAAGTAATAAATTTGTTCCACTTTAAGATGAGGAAGAATTTGGGGTTTGTAAAATAACAATGGAACTACGTGTTTTTTCGTCATACAAAAACCTCTACATATAAGTAGAGGTTTTTAAATTATATATGAATGAATTATGCTTTTTTAGATAAAGCAAATCGAGTTCAGGTAAAAGAAGAACATAGAAGAAACGTTGTTTGATAAACTTAAAGATACTGTTGAAAATAACGTAGAAGCGATGGATCAGTTGTACGAAAAATTTATTCGCCAGATAGAAAATACTCCTATTATCGGGCAATATCATAACTACAAAAAAGGGCAAAATGAAGCGGTGTTAGATGAACTTAAAGGAATATTAAACACAATTTTACATCCAATAGATAGTGTTGAGGGCGCTGTGTATGATCTTTCTCACATCGACGGAACATTTGCTGCTATGGAATGAAAGATTTGGATTAAATGCACCTATTATTACATTCGGAAATAATATCTCTAACGCTGAAAAGATATTTGATCTAGGTATTCTTTTCTATATTTTAGAAACAATTGAAGCAAGAAAAAGTAGAATATTTAATGATTAGAATTGATAATATTCTAATATTCAATAGAAAGATAAAATATTTAAAAGTTCAAAATAATACAGTATAATATGTTTAGTAAAATTAACCAAAATATATTTTGCTTATTATGTATTAAAGGGGAAATGAAAATGGCTGGACAAATTCGTATGTCACCAGAGGAGCTTAAATCAAAAGCGACTCGATATGGACAAGGTGCAAATCAAATTGAGGATATTTTACGTCAATTACAAAACTTACAAAATGAATTAAGAGGAGAATGGGAAGGTCGTGCTTTCGAAGGTTTTGATCAACAGTTCAATGAATTAAAGCCAAAAGTACAAAACTTTGCACAGCTATTGCAAGAAATTAATATGCAGCTTAATAAAACTGCAGAGGCTGTTGCTTCTCATGATGAAGAATTATCACGTAATTTCGGTTTGAATTAAAAACGCTTTATTCTATATAACAAGCATTTCAAATGAGCCATACAGCTTATATTGTATGGCTCATTTGATTGCGTGCCCAGCGAGTGATATTGATAGGGATATATATTTAATGAGATTTCTTTGATGCGTTTGGAAAACTTATAGAAAGGGTTTGAAAGAATGGGACAATTTCAAAGTAATTTACAAACAGCAACGCAAATTGCTACGAAAATGGGATCAGCTTCTGATAGGATTCAAGGTGCAACAACTCGTTCTATAACAAAGGCGACGCGTACAACATTATCTGTTAATTTGAAAGCACAAGAAGCGAATCAGCAAGTTTTAGACTTGACGAAACAATTTTCCACTGCCTTTCAACAAGCGGTTGATAATATTCATTTGGTATCTAATGAATTTGAGAGAATGGATAACGAACTTCACAACACTTTTCGCTAATGTAACAACCTACGTAAAGTAAAATAGTAGGAGGAAAAAGATGGATCGAGATATTGAAAACAAAATTACACAGTTAAATCAAAAGTTACGAAGTGTATTTGAAGAACAGGACCGAAATCAATCTGCGATTCAAAAACAGGAAAAAGTAGAAGAAGATTTTCATGTATGGAAGAATCAAAACCATCGTTTGTTTGATCGTATTTTAGGAACTTGGCATAAAGATAGAGAAATGTCATTGTTTTTTATGGATATGCGTCAAGAAGCACAATACATCGAACGAAAACTTACATTTGAATTGGAAAGCCAAAAAGAAACATTGTTTAAAGAGAAACGAGATCTTAGTGACTTAGAAAATGATCTTTCACATCAGCAACAACAATTAGTAAAGGAGGCTAATTCATGAGTTTAAATATGTATTTGGGAGAAGTACAGAACCAAACTCAAAGTATGAACGCTGTATGTACGGCCACCATTCAAGGTATGGAACAAGCAATTCAGTCGATTGATGCTTTTGCAACTGATACTGTGTTACAGGGGCAAACATATAGCAGTGCAAAAGCATTTTTTGTACAAACCTTTCGTCCTTTAGCGCAAGGAATTATTTACTTATGTGAAGAACTAATCCGTCAGAATAATGCCTTTCCAAGTCAATTTCAATCACAGGTAGCTTCAACTGATGTTATTGAACAAGAAGTGTTAGAACAAATTCGAGAAATTGACCGAATGAAAACAAGTATGGAAGCTGTTAATCAAGCTATGCCAATGCCGGGTATGGATGCCATGGTAAATCTTTTTATTGTTATGAGGCAAAAACTGCAAGAAAAGCTGGATCATTTGTATCAATTCAATCAGACCTCTAGTAATAATTATAGTACAGCACTTCAATTAGCAACTAGCATTGCTGCAGGTCTTGCGGAAGTTCAAAGTGGGAAAGGGTTTAGTGTTGTCAGCGGTACATTTAGTACACAAGGATTGAATATGGATTGGACGGGTCCTATTCAAAAAATTACAGAAGATAAAGCTCGTGAAGTTGAAAGGTTAAATAAGGATTCTGAATCTGGTGAAGTAGACAAAAAAGAGTCATTTTTAGGTATGACTGGCTTTGATCCGATGGTACCATTAGATGGAATGGGGAATATATTCGGAACACTTTCAGGTGCAGCTGCAGTAGGGAATACAGTTTATAAAGTAAGGAATGGTTATGAGATAAAAAAAGACTTTGATAGAAAAAACAAACGAGTTCTTGTAAGAGAGAGTTATGATTCTGTTAAAGATAATAAAAAAGTTAATGGACGGCATAGAGATCATAAGATTTACTATGTAAATGATATCGAAAAAAAAATCGAAAATGGAACAGCTACTCCTAAGATAAAAGAAATAGAAGCTATGTTAAAAAAAGGAAGCGCAGCTAAAATGGCCTTAAAGGATAGGCTTGGATGGGCTAGTGTAGCTATAGATTCATATACAGATACAAGTGATAATATTAAAGATAATGCCTCGAGTGATAAAATTGCAGGAGATATTATTGGTAATGTTGTAGTAGGAGGAGCAACAACTGTAGGGGCTGCGGTTCTGACCGTTGCCGCTTTTCCTGCTGCGCCAGCTTTGGTAGTTGCAGCAGCAGGATTCGGTATTTCAGTAGGATTAACATACTTAACAGAAGGTGTAAAATGGGATGTTGATTTAGATGGTGATGGTGAAGATGATAGTATTAAGGATATGGTGAAAACGGGTGCGAAAAAAACTTGGTCAACAGTAGCAGGGTGGTTTAATTAACATGAAAAAAAATACAGATTTTAATAAAAAAGTTTTTGAATATTATATGGCTCTTTATGCTGTAAATGATATAAGATCGACTATAATTACTCTTGTGATTGGGATAGCAGATATATTTGTGCTTTTGCCTGCTTTTGCGAATCCTTTTCAACCGATATATATGTACATAATAGTTCCACCAGTTGTTTTTTTAAATTTATGGACAATATGGATTGTTATAAATCCTCGGAAACGGCAATTACAATACACTCTATTTCGTGGGGTATTTGGCATCGTATGTTCAGTAGGATTATTAGTTATAACCCAAAAGTTTGCATATGGAATGTTAGGATTACAAACTCCAATCTATTTTGTTTTTTCAGTTGGTTTGTATATTTTTGCTTTGAATCATTATTATAAAAACCATATTAAAAAACTTCAGGGACCAATCAAAAAATCAAAGTCATCGAAAAAAAATTCTGGCTTCGGAGTATTGGCTTTTGTAGGATTGGGTCAACTCATTGCTAATATCAGTCTTGGTTTTGCAACACAAAAGATGGTAGCAATTGTATTAATGTGTGTATACTCCATGCTTTCGTTTATGTTGTTTCATTTCATTATGGAACTCCATAGGTATTATTATTTAAGGAAGCATATAGAAGGTGGAGGTAGAACACATGAAACCATTTAAAGAGTCTGTATTGAATTTTAAGTATATAATCGTGGTTCTCCTATAGTCAGTAAAGACTGCGGAAAAGAAAAGGGAGAAGCAACATCATGAATATAGAATTACATTTAGATAAAGGAAGGATGGGGAATTATGCAATTTTCTAAAGAAAAGTTTTTACCAAATGGTTCTATTGTTCTATTAAAAGGTGGGACGAAGAAAATTGTGATTTATGGAAGAAAACAAAAACTTATGGTTAAAGAACCTGTGATGTATGACTATATTGGCTGTTTTTATCCAGAAGGCTACATTAATCCTGAGTATACATTTGTATTTAATCATGAGGATATTGAAGAAATTATATTTGTAGGTTTTATAGATGAGGAAGAAGAGGCATTTGTAGGATTTCTTAATTGAATATGATCTAGAAACAGATGACCTTCAAATTCCGATAAAACTAGCAATCTCCACGCCGAACTTGGACAAATCATAAGCGGGGAAAAAACCGGACGCGAAAATGATGAAGAGATTACTATTTTCAAATCAGTTGGTTTGGCAGTAGTAGATATTATCGCTGCGAAGTATTTGTATGAGAAAGCGGTGGAGTGCGGGATGGGGAATAGGATTGAGTTTTGAGACTGCCTTTTGGTGGTCTTTTTTGCATAAAATCTTGTAAAGCAAGAAAAAGTAGAATATTTAATGATTAGAATTGAATATTTATATTCTAATATTCAATAGAAAGATAAAACGTTTAAAAGTTCAGAATAATACATCATAATACGTTTGGTGAAATTAACCAATATATATTTTGCTCATTATGTATTAAAGGTGAGATTATAATAGGCCGGTATGGTTATAAATTCCATGCAGGTGAAGAATCAGGTTTTTCCGCAACCTCGCCTAACGGTTATGGCGGGGATTTTCATTTAAGTTTGAGAAGGAAGCGAGTTAATAGAATGCGAAAATTTTCAAAAATAGTTATATGTGTTGGTGCGTTAATAATGATTATAATGGGCATGAATGTACATGATACATGGAAGGATAGGATTTATTTTTCTTTAGCTGTACTTTTTGTTACCGTACTTTCTTTACTATGGAATATAGTTGCTCATAATATTATGGATAAATTTAAAAAAGGAGAATAAATAGCTATGAAACTTTTACCGATTGGAACAGTAGCAGGGTGGTTTAATTAACATGAAAAAAAGTATAGATTTTAATAAGAAAGCTTTTGCACATTATATGGCTCTTTATCCTGTAAATGAAATAAGAGTCCACGTAATTGGTCTTGTCCTTTTGGGGGCAGACGTGTTTGTTCTTTTGCCTGCTTTTGCGAATCCTTTTCGATTACTCTATGTATATATAGTAACTCCTCCAGTTATTTTTTTAAATTTGTGGGCGATATGGATTGCTATCAATCCTCGGAAACGACAATTACAATACACTCTATTTCGAGGAGTATATGGCGCCATATGTTCAGTCGGATTATTAGTTATAACTCAAAAATATGCTTATGAAGTGTTACAATTACAAACTCCCATCTATTTTATTCTTTCATTTGGTTTGTATGGTTTTGCTTTGTATCTTTTTTATAAAAATCATATTGAAAAACTTCAGGAACCAAGAAAAAAATCAAAATCATCGAAAGGAACTGGTGGTGTAAAAGTAGCAGCTATTGCAG
>NZ_JBALMG010000043.1:0-40763 GCF_036963225.1 Bacillus sp. JJ783
TGGACAAGGAAACGAGTACAAGTACACAGTAAGTGAAGTAAAAGTAAACGGCTATGAAACAAAAGTAGACGGAACAACGATTACGAACACTTACAAAAATACGGACAAAACAGAAATCAGTGGTAAGAAAGTCTGGGAAGACTACAACGCAATAGATCGTCCAGTATCTATCAAAGTAGACTTATTACAAAATGGAAAAGTTATTGACACGAAAGAAGTAAGCGTGGCAACAAACTGGAAGTACACGTTTGAAAAACTACAAGTATATGATGCAAAGGGAATGCGTACAAGTATGAAGTAAAAGAACAACCAGTAGATGGATATAAATCCGAAGTTAAAGGTTATGACATTACGAATACAAAAATCAAGGAAGATCCAGGTGTAGATCCAAAAGATCCAAGTACAGATCCAAAAGATCCAAGCACAGATCCAAAAGATCCAAGTACAGATCCAAAAGATCCAAGCACAGATCCAAAAGATCCAGGTACAGATCCAAACACAAATACAGACAAAAATAGCGATTCAAAAGTTCCACCTACTACAGAAAATGATAAGCCAACATTACTTCCTAACACAGGAGGAACATCAGCAGAAATGATTTCAATTCTTGGCGGTATGGTATTGTTCCTTTTAGGTGGAATTCTATTTGCTCGTCAGCGAATAAAATAATAAAAAAGCTTTAGATTATTGATTAAACCATAATCTGAGTAGCAGACAAGTTGAAAAATTACTATTGATATTACGCCCTTTAGGTAAGTATTCAAAAAACTTCACGATAAAGTGAAGGGGAGAATGCAACCTGAAGGGTTTTTTTATAGAAAAAGAGAGCAGTTTCAAGTTGGACTCAATCGGCAGCCCAATAATATGGTCAGCTTTCATAGAGATAAGCGGCTCTAAAGCGATAACAAAACCGCTTTTAAGAAGTCTATTATCCATTGGATCATAAGCTTAGAATGTGGTGTGGTAGCTCATGTAATTTAAGATCAATGACCATGTTCCATTAAGTTTTGGATGACTGTATGGCCATTTTTATGGCGAATTTAGAAATAGTATTTTGTAAAAGCTTTGTTCTTGAGTAGTTGCAGCAGCGTTTGTTTCAGGAATAAAAGCATTAGTTCCTGAAATTCAAGCTAAAGTTAACGCACCTGCAAGAATAATTTTTTCATAATGGAAAAGCCTCTTTATTAGATGTAATCACTATTATTATAATTTTTATTCTATATGATAATGTCATGTAATAAATATGCTTTTATACATATTTATTTTTCCTTAATAAAAAGCCACCGATTAATCGGTAGCTTGAAATAGTATTAAGCAGCTTTTTGTCCTGCTTTCACGTTAGATTGAAGGGTATTATAGACACCGGTTCCAATGACCTCTAATGCCATTTTCATACGTTCAGGTGAAATGTTTTCGAATACATTATCTTGAGGTGTATGGTATACCTTTTCGATATGATAGATTAATGGATTCCAGCTATCGACACCCATCCAAATAAATAGAGCGGAAGGAATACCCACTTCAGCAAATGGCACGTGATCACTAGAGCCGAATTTTCCTTGAAGAACGAGATCATTATTTAATTGTTTACCTGCTTGTAAAGCGGCATCTGTTACAAGGTTTGTAGAACCATCAGGAGTCATAGCGTATAAATTTTTTGCTTTATCATAATTTGTTGCCACCATATCAGCATTAAAGACACCTAAAATACGGTCACGTTCTTTTTGAGATAGACTATTCACATAATAATCCGAACCGAGTAAACCAGTTTCCTCGGAACCGAAAGCAATAAAGCGAATTTCTTTATCGGTTTCTACATTTTGAAAAGCACGAGCTAATTCTAATACTAATCCAGTCCCAGAAGCATTATCATTGGCACCAGGTGCTCCAACGACACTATCATAGTGCGAACTTACAACGACTGCTTTTTCATTACCTGTACTATTTTTTGGTTTCTTTTTTGCAATGACATTTAGTGATGTTAAATTAGATTCGTGTCTAGCTTTTAAAGAAAGGATTGTTGTTCCTTTTTTCGCAATTTCTTCTTTAAATGCATTTCCTTGAGCGTAAGCAAGGCCAAATACAGGTACGGATTGTTTTTTCGTTAAGCGAGGATTGAAAGTTTGTCCATAGTTTCCGCGTCCTCCAATTAAACTGTATAAAAGAACCCCTTTTGCCCCTTTACTAACAGCGTTTTCAACTTGCTTATTATAATCTGCTACTGTTGCACCTCTTTCGAATAAAACAATTTTTCCGTTTACCTCATTTGGAATATCGTCCAATTTTGTACCACCTTGAACAAAGATAAGCGGAGCTGTAACAGCTTCTGTAGAAATTAGTGCATTGGGAGCAGCACCAGCTTGCCAATTACGCTTTATTCCTAATGGTGATTCGATAAATCCAACGTATTGATCCGGCATTTGAAAGGGCTGATACTCTACTTCATATCCCATTGATTTAAGCTGCATACCAACATAGCGAGAAGCCCATTCTTCTGATTTTGTACCACCTGGACGGGGACCGATTGTTTCGGATAAGAAACGGATATGTTCGATGGCGCGGTTTGCATCAACTTGTTTTGTAATAGGTGGGGTCTGTGTAATTTCTGACGTGGAATCAGCTTTTGCTTGCCCGATTGGAGCTAAGCTAACGGCGAGTGATACAGCAAGCAAGGAGCTTACTATTTTTTGTTTCAGCGATTTTCTCATTTTTTCCTCTCCCATTCTTCTATTCTCTCTGACTGACAAAAGAAGACGGATAACGACTTTATTTTATCTTTATATGTTTGAATTTTCAATAATCGGATGTTGAGAAATAAAAAAACGCTATATGCATATTTACATATTTTCAGCTTAGATATGTATGCTATCATTTTAAATGAAGGATCGCTTTCTATTCTGAAGGCTCCTACATTGCATGAATCTAGTGTACCCAAACTTTAGATTATGTGGGGAAAAGGGATCCGTTATAGGGTTTCTTTTCTTTTGTTTGAATCATGTGATGGTAACTATGTTTCCGCATTTCATAATTATCATCAGTGATATATGTAAGGCATCCATATGAAAATACGAGGCTGTTCAAGAGTTTTCCGTACTTTTGGACAGCCTCACCCCGTTAAAAAGGTGATACTTTGATGCATCACCTTTTTATTTATATAAGCTTTTACATACCTAAAAATAATAAAAAACAGCCGCTTAGTAGAAGGAATCTACAAAACGGCTGTTTTTTATTATATTTCTGTTAAGATAATCGGTTCACCGCGTGTTACAACGACTGTATGTTCACATTGTGCAACAAGGCTCTTATCTGGTGTAACGAATGTCCAGCCATCATCACCGCGCTCAATAATATGATCAGCTTTCATAGAGATGAAGGGTTCTACAGCGATAACAAGGCCGTCTTTTAGAAGTGCATTATCCATTGGATCATAGTAGCTTAAGATGTGATTTGGGGCTTCGTGTAAGCTAAGACCAATGCCGTGACCAGTTAAGTTTTGAATAACGTTATATCCACTTTTATGTGCAAAGTTAGAAACAGCACGACCAATTTGATTTTGTTTTGAGCCAGCTTTTACTTTTTTCATTGCTTCCCAAAAAGAGTCTACGGCTGCTTGGCAAAGTTTTTCTTTTTCTTCATCTTCTCCAAGAACAAATGAGATACCTGTATCTGCATAATAGCCGTCAAGCGCTGCCGATACGTCTACGTTTACTAAATCGCCTTCTTTTAATACGCGATCGCTTGGAATGCCGTGAGCAACTTCTTCGTTTACACTAATGCAAGTTACACCTGGGAATTTATATTCTTTTTCAGGCGCTGAAATAGCACCGTTCTCGTCTAATACTTTTTTACCAATTAAATCAAGCTCTTTCGTTGTCATACCTGGCTTCGCTTGTTTTTTCATTTCTTCGCGTGCAAGTGCAACGATGCGGCCGATTTTTCGTAAACCTTCTAAATCTTGTTCATTACGAATAATCATGAAAACCACTGTCCTTCCTCGAATATATGTCTTATCCGATTGTATCATGTTTGTTTTTGTACTGCTACTCGCATGCGGTATGCAGGCTGATTCCTCTCATAAAGAATACATGACAATTGTCATATGGATGTCATGACGCATCATACTGTTTCCTAACTTTTCCAACGCATACAATGTAAATATAAGAAACGGCGGGGGTGGAGAGATGGAAAAGATTATTGAAGTAAATGGTGTTTCTAAAACATTTAAACATAAAAAAGCAGTAAATAACGTTTCATTTCATGTAAATAAAGGGCAAATAGTAGCATTACTCGGCCCAAATGGTGCGGGGAAAACAACGACAATTTCAATGATGCTCGGATTAAAAGATCCGACAGAAGGGAATGTTTCGATATTTGGAAAGAGCCCGAAGCATAGAGATGTTCGTAATAGCCTCGGTGCGATGCTACAAGAAGTAAGTGTGATTGATAGTATCACGGTAGAAGAAGCAATCGAGTTATTCCGTAGTTATTATACGAATCCAGTAGCGAAAGAAACATTACTTCAGTTATCAAATTTAGAATCAGAGCGAAAGCAAAGATGTGAGAAATTATCGGGTGGCCAAAAGAGAAGGCTAAATTTTGCACTGGCACTTGCAGGAAATCCAGAGTTGTTATTTTTAGATGAGCCGACAGTTGGAATGGATATTACGTCTCGAAAAACATTTTGGGAAACGATTAGAAAGTTAGCAAGTGAAGGGAAAACGATTATTTTAACGACGCACTATTTAGAAGAGGCAGATGCTTTAGCGGATCGGATTTTATTATTTGCGAACGGAAAGATCATCGCAGATGGTACGCCAGATGAAATGAAAGCGACGATTTCTCGAAAAACGATTTCGTTTTATTCGAAAGAAAGTATCCCTATGGGCTTGCTAAAGGAATTGCCGAATGTAACAGGAATACAGTCAAATGAGGGGCGGATTATTTTAACAACGGAGGATACTGATGCCACGTTACAAGCAATTTATCAAAAGAACTTACCTGTAACAGATATTTCAGTTGAACGTGGAAGTCTCGACGAAGCATTTGAACAGTTTGTCGCAAATCAGAAGGGGGAAATCGCATGAGAGCACTATGGATGCAATGTAAAATAGAGGTTTTGCGTACGTTCCGTAATAAATTATTTATCTTTTTCTCATTATTAATGCCAGTTATGTTTTACTATATTTTCACAAATGTTATTCAAGTCCCACAAAACGGAGATGCTTGGAAAGCTCATTATTTAATTTCAATGGCGACTTTCAGTATTGTAGGGACTGCACTTTTTAGTTTCGGTGTGAGACTTTCTCAGGAAAAAGGGCAAGGATGGACACATCTTTTAAAAATTACACCACTTCCAGAGGGAGCATATTTAGCAGCAAAGATTATTGCTCAAACAGTAGTGAATGCTTTTTCAATCTTAGTTATTTTTATGGCAGGAATATTAATTAATAATGTTGAGTTAACGATAGGCCAATGGATTGGTGCCGGATTATGGTTATTATTAGGCGTGACACCATTTTTAGCACTCGGAACAGTAATAGGTTCGATCAAAAAGGCGGATGCAGCTGCTGGCCTGGCTAATATTTTAAATATGAGCTTAGCTGTAGTTGGCGGATTATGGATGCCAATTGAAGTATTCCCAAAAGTATTAAGAACCATTGGAGAATGGACACCAACATATCATTTTGGTAGCGGGGCATGGGATATTGTAGCTGGAAAATCAATTGGATGGGAAAATATCGCGGTACTAGGAGGTTATTTCCTTATATTTGTTGTAGTATCAATATATATAAGAAAGAGACAGGAAGCGGTATAAATGATAGAGAAGAAGAGGTTTGAGTTTTTTCCGAAACATATGGGTTTCTTCCCATATATGTGGTTAGTGTATCTGTTATTTCCGATTTACCATCTAACGCAGGCATCAGGATGGAAACTTGGGATAGGGAGCGGTATGTTGGTGCTTTTTATTATCACATACCGTCAACTTTACTTTGTTAATAAGACGTTCATTTTATGGGCATGTATTCAAATGGTACTCATCTTTTTATTTGCCTTATTTTATAATGCTTTTATGATATTTTTTGGTTTTTTCACGGCAAGTGCGATGGGATTTGCACCAAGTAAAAAAGTATTTCGATTGTTGTGGGGCCTGTTAATTGTAATGCTGGGAGCTTTTACATTTGTAAACTTTAATCAACTAACAACTACAAGTTTAGTGAATATAGTTCCAATGTTTATTTTAATGCTACTTACACCATTTGGAATGCGTAATTTTAATCAAAAAAAGATGTTAAAGAATCAACTAAACGAAGCAAACGAACAAATTAAAGATTTAGTAAAACGTGAAGAACGTCAGCGAATTGCAAGAGATCTTCATGACACGTTAGGACACACACTATCTCTTATTACTTTAAAAAGTCAGCTTGTTGAGAAGTTAATTGTGAAAAATCCGGAGCGGGCAAGTATGGAAGCGAAGGAAATTACACAAACATCTCGTACCGCTTTAAAGCAGCTGAGGGAATTAATTTCTGATATGCGCATGATTACAGTAGAAGAAGAGCTTGAGCAAATAAAAGAAATCTTACAAGCAGCTAACATTGAATTGGAAATAAAGCAGGAAGCAAGTTCAAGTTTGTTATCACCGATTGAACAAAATATTTTAGGAATGTGTTTACGTGAGGCTGTGACGAATGTTGTAAAGCATAGTAAGGCATCGCGGTGTACGGTTTCTGTATTGGAATCACAGGGTGAATTAATCTTAACAGTAGAAGACAATGGTATCGGTTTAGAGGATCAAAACCATGATGGAAACGGTATCCGCGGTATGAAAGAGCGAATTGCTCTTATTGATGGATTTGTTGAACTAAATACGATAAATCCAGGGACGCTATTAACAGTAAAAGTACCAGTTGTCATTAGAACAGGAAAAGATGAGGTGAGGGCATGATTCGAATTATTATTGCGGAAGATCAACGGATGCTTCGTGGTGCATTAGGAGCCCTACTTGATTTAGAAGATGATATGGAAGTGATTGGGCAAGCTGCGAACGGGGAAGAGGCGTTAAAATTAATTGAATCGTTAAAGCCGGATATAAGTATTATGGATATTGAAATGCCGATTCAAAGTGGATTGGATGTTGCTGAAACTTTAAAGAAAGAAAAATCATTATGCAAAGTAATGATTTTAACAACATTTGCAAGGCCAGGGTATTTTGAAAGGGCGATGAAAGCTGGTGTGCACGGATATTTGTTAAAAGATAGCCCGAGTGAAGATTTAGCCGCAGCAATTCGTAATGTAATGAAGGGAAAACGAGAGGTTTCTCAAGATTTAATGTTTGGCTTATGGCAAGAGCAAAATCCATTATCAGATCGTGAAAAAGAAGTATTGTTACTTGCTAAAGAAGGAAAGACGGCAAATGAAATTGCGAAAACACTTTATCTTTCACCGGGTACAGTACGTAATTATATTTCCGAAGTGTTAACGAAGCTCGACGCGAAAAATAGAATTGAGGCAATTACAATTGCGGAAGAAAAGGGATGGATATAAAAAGAAGTTTACCTATAGTCGGTAAACTTCTTTTTTTCTTATTTTCCTTGTTGTACTTCTACTACTTTATTAATTTTTGCTAGTGCTTTATATCCATGTGCTTGGAAAGCCTTTTCGAATTCTGTTGCTGTCGTATTACCATATAAGTCTTTTGCAGCTTGCACAATGTGAGACTGAAGTGATTCAAAATCTTCTGCTGAAGTTGCGTAGTTTTGCAATGCACGCATAACAACTTTACTTACTTTTTCATTTCCTTGTCTTTGAACAGATATACCGTTATACGTTTTACCTTCAGCTAATTGATATAATACATGGCTAATGATTCCGGAATTCACATGAGATTCTTGATTATTTCCATCATTATAGAAATCTTGTAAGTTTGTATATAGTTTGTTGCCGCCGTCACCAATTTCCCCTGGGATGTCACGAATTGTTAGACCACCTAACGTATCACCCATAATCCAATTTCCTTTATCTTTCTTTACGTAATATTCTATTTGTGTACCCCAAAAATCTGCTAAACCTTCATTTAGCGCAGATGTTTCAGCACTTGGATATCGCACAATTTTATTTTTCGTCGTACCACTAAATACAGCATGTCCAAATTCATGGGCTGTTACGTCAAGAGCAGAGGTTAATTTTCCATTTAGCCCGTCACCAAAGACCATTTGATTCCAACCTGGATGCCAAAACGCATTTACATAGTTTTCTTTTACACCATCACTAACTTCAGTAGAATCAAATCCGTGGACGCTAGCAACAACTTTTGAATCTTTATTATCGTAACTTTTTAGATTATGTTCTTTCTTAAAATAGTCGTAAATATTACTCATGTTTTTCATAACACCAGCTGCTTCTTTATCTGCAAAGTTCGAAGTGTTACTTGAAATAAGTGTCCCTGGATAACCGGCTTGGCTATCGCCACCAAGAGAGTCAGCATAGTCTGCGTTATAAATATAAATACCATTTCCACGGGATAAATCAGCTAAATAAAATTTTCCGTCAGTACCTTTTGCGATATTAAATAATACATTTTCTTGTAGCGCATTTTTCCCAGTTCCTTGTTCTTTCGCTGGTGATAGTTTAGGTGCTGTTACTTGATTAATAGTTTTATTCTCTTTATTTTTAATAAACTTTTCTTGGAAAAGTACTTCACCAGTTTGTAAGTCCATGATTGCATTTCCGTTTATAACTTGTTCATTGTTTTCATAAGTAAATGTAAGGACCGTTGCGTATGTATAGTGCCCATCTTTTTTCGTATAAACTACCGTTTCGCTAGAAAATTCTGTTTCTGTCGCATCACTTGGAATTTGAAGTATATTGCGTAATTTAGATTTTACTTCATTTTTCGACAAAAAATTTGTTATAGTAAGATTAAGTTGTTGGTCTAAATTTTGGGCAACTTTACCACTAACAGTTGTAATTACTCCAGTTTTATCTACTTTTACAATGAGATCTTGACCATATACTTTATAGTTTTTGTATGTTTGTGCAAGGCGTAATTCGGTTTGATTTTCTTTTGTTTCTTTATTTGTAGGTTGAAAATCGACATTCTTTTCAGTAGTAACTTGCTCTTGTTGAGCTTTAGCCCCATTTACCTCACCTTTTAAATACTTTTTAGCAATATTCTCTTTTGTATCGTTTTGAGGTTGTGTTAATTTTCCGATTGTTAAACCAGGCTGAGCAATTTCAACTTTCACTTCATTTTTATCTAATTCTTGAGCGTGAATAGCTTCTGTTGATAAAGGACAAAGAAGACCGAATGTAACGAAAGCACTAGCAAGTTTTCTATAATTCATCTATAACACTCCTAATCTTGTATTGTGTATGTGAGATGAATTGTATGAGGAATTTGCCGAATTTTATATATATTATGCATTATTTCATATCAAAAATTGTCGAATTCACATTATTGTAGTGGTATGACAACTTAAAAAAATTAGATTGTTATAATGGGATGGTGAGTAAGTATGCACGCAGAAAAATTAGGAAGTGAAATAAAGAAAATTAGGGTAATGAGAGGATTAACACAGAAACAACTCTCCGATAATGTATGTCATCAATCGGAAGTGAGCCGAATTGAATCGGGCGCGGTATACCCAAGTATGGATATATTGCAAGGTATTGCAGCAAAGTTACAAGTTCCCATTATTCATTTTTATGAGGTACTCATTTATTCTGATATCGAGAGGAAAAAGCAGTTAAAAGATCAAATCATTATGCTTTGTAAGCAAAAGAAATATAAAGAAATTTATAATAAAGCATGGAATGAACTGAAAAAGGAAGAATATCATCCCGAGCTTCAGCAATTTCTTCAATGGCAATATCATGTAGCTGCTTACATATTGAAAAAAATTGATTACGAATATTGTATTTTAGAATTAAAGAAATTGCTCAATCAACAATTGGCAGGAATAGATGTATATCAGAATCTTTATATTGAAAACGCAATTGCAAACATTTATGCTGAAAATGGCTATTTTAAGAAGAGTATTGAGTTATTTGAAGATATATTAAAACAATTAGAGGCATTACATGATAATAAAGAGTTTGATGTGAAGGTGAGACATAATCATGCAAAAGCATTATACTTAGATAATCAATACGAAGAAGCGCTATGTCACGCAAATAAAGCCATTGAACTATCGTGTCGAATTAATAGTATGGCATTGATTGGACAGTTATACTATCAAAAAGGTGAATGCCTAGAGAGGCTAGAGTATGATAGGACAGAGATTGAAGATGCTTATGAAAAAGCTTGCTTCTTTTTCGATATATTAGGAATCCATGCGTATAAAGAATCACTTATAAAAAAAATGAAGAAATAAAAAAGACCTAAAAAACAAATATGCATAATTGCATAAGATGTGGATAAATTTTCATGATATATTTAAAGAAAAAATGCGGGTGATGGAATATGAAAAAACTACTTATTGGTAGTCTATTAACGTTAGCAATGGCATGGGGTATTTCATTAGGAGATACAGCTTTAGAGAAAAGTCAAGTAATTTCTCATAATGATCAAGAGGTACAATTAGCTTCAGATATACCTTTTGAGTATTAAAAAACAACCGTCTTACTTAGACGGTTGTTTTTTTATGGAGTAACATCCAAACATCTTTACTAGAAACAGGTTTGCTAAAGAGGAATCCTTGAATGTGGTCACAGTTTTGCTCGTGTAAAAACTTCCATTGTTCTTCTGTTTCTACACCTTCCGCAATAACCTCTAAATTTAATTCTTTTGATAGCGTAATAATGGAAGCGATAATGGCTTCTTCTAAAGGGCTATTTGTAATTCCACAAATAAATTCTCGAGCAATTTTTAATGTATTGATTGGATATTTCGTTAAATAAGCTAAAGAACTATAACCAGTTCCAAAATCATCAATTGAAATTTGAATACCAAGATTTTGAAGTTCTTCTAGTTTAGCAATTACAGAATGATTTTGATTAATCGCGATACTTTCCGTAATCTCAATATCTAGCGCTTCCGGCTTTAGTTCTGTTTCTTCCAAGACTTTTGAAATAGTTGATATTAAATCTGCGTGATTAAATTGAACAACAGATAAATTCACACCAACCTTTAAGTGAGAAAATCCTTGGTTATGCCACTTTTTTGCTTCTAAGCAGGCTGTACGTAAAATCCAATTACCAAGTTCAATAATAAATCCTGTCTCCTCTGCTAGAGGGATGAATTGGACAGGTGATACAATCCCGAGTTTTGGGTGTTTCCAACGAATTAACGCCTCAAAACCGATAATTTTTTTTGTTTTTGTGTTTACTTGTGGCTGGTATTCAAGGAAAAATTCATTTTGTTGTAGTGCTTTTGAAAGCTCACCTTCTAGGAAGTGTATTTCATTTTGAGCAATACTCATTTCTTTTGAGAAGAAAACGAATCTGTTTTTTCCATTTGCCTTTGCTCGATACATAGCCATATCTGCATTTTTCATTAATTCGGTTACATCGGTTCCGTAGTCAGGGTACATTGCAATTCCGATACTCGGTGTAACAGAAAGTTCTTCATCTTTAATGAAGTAAGGCTTATTTAAGATAGTTAAAATTTGTTCAGCTATAAAAGAAGCACTTTTTTCAGAGTACATATCTGGTAATAGAATCGTAAATTCATCTCCGCCTTGGCGGGCAACGATATCTTTTGAACGCAAACATCCACGTAATCTTTTTGCTACTTCAATTAATAATAGATCCCCAACATCATGGCCGAGTCGATCGTTAATTTTTTTAAATCGATCTAAGTCGAGGAACATGACCGCAACGTCATTAGTGTTGTTTTGAGCTGTATTTAAAATCGTTTTTAAATCTTTTTCGAATTTCCGGCGATTCGGTAGTCCTGTAAGTGCATCATGAAAGGCTAAATGTTCTACTTGTTTTTGTTTTTCATATAAAGTTGTAATATCACGTGCTATGCCGAACATCCCAACAACTTCTTTATTTATGAAAGTAGGGATGAGTGTAATGTGAAGGTAATAGTAGTAGCCTTCTTTTTCTTTTGTACGAACCTCTAAAGTTTGTGGTCTACCTTCTTTAGTTATTTGTAAAGCTCTCTTTAGTAGATCATGGTCTTTTAAATCAATAAAGTGTAGAAGGGAATAGCTTTCGACTTCACAATAGTAGGCAGTAAATAAGCTTTCACAAGCCTTATTAGATTGTTGAAAAATGCCATTCATATTTAAAGAGAAAACGGCATCAGGATGATCTTCGAATAAAGATGTATAACGTTGTTCACTTTTTGATAACGCAGATGCACCTTCTTCAACTTTTCCTTCTAGTTGTGTAGTCAACTGTTCGTACGTATCGATTAGTACTTGATTATCTTTCCACATGTAAAGTTGTCGTAGGAATAATAAGATGAGTGATAATACGAGACCGATTAACATGAACTTATCATCCCAAGGTTGAATAAGAATAAAGGCAAAGGTAATGATTATACTGAAATATGGTAATATAAAGCGCACATAATCGAATCGATAATATTTCGCTTTCGTTTCATGTTGCATGGGTTTATCCAAAATATATAGTATGGATGATAAACCGATTAATAAAATTGAAGCAGTATGTATTAAGTAAGAGACTTCAGAAGAAGGTTTCATTCCTGAGTTTAACTGGAATAGGTGTATATATCCGTATACAAGTATGATAGTAAAGCCGATAATTAACGAAATTCTACTAGAAGAATATTGTTCTCTTCTATATAGACTAATAACGGCGTAAATCACTAATGATTGTGCAATAAAGTATCCAATTAAAAACCACGTATCTGTTGTTAACATACGAAAGCTCGAAAGATCCAAAATAAAAGTTAAGGTAAAATAAATATTCATAATAACAATAAAGATGCTATCGAATGAAAATTGAGCAAGGCCTCTAATAGAGTAATGTTTTATAAACTTTATAGCAAAGCCAGAAAAGAGCAAAATATATTGTATGATGAAAAAAGGCAATGCCTTATATGAGAATATGACTTGATCATATATAGAAAGTGAATGAAGAAATAAAGTTATCTCCATAGCTAATCCACATATACAAGTGCATAGTACTAGAACCCAAAATAGTTTGTCACCGTGCTTCATCTTTTTAATTGCTTTATATAAGCAATAGCAAGAAAAGAGTGTAGCAAACCAAAATAAGAAGAGAATTCCAATTTCTTTTATATTTAAATCCCTAGGGATAAGGAATATCCAAAGAGAAAATATAATTATATACATCATGACAAATTGTACATATTTTTTTTGATTAATCATATTATGACTCCGTTTCAATAAAGTTGAATCGCAGGGGGAAAATGCTAATTTAAATAATAGCATATAAATTGGGATGTTTTTTGCTATAAGAATTACTTTTTTTGAAAAAATAGCGCAGTGTTACAAATTACCATTGTAACGTTGCGCCGTTTGTTCTTTTTATCCCTCTTATAGAAGCGATTTCATCTATTAACTGAAGAAGTGCTAAATCCTTTTGTTTACTTTCAATCATAATATCGAAATCATGATCAATTTTTTTTGTAATGTGCAAAAAAGGTTTAATAAACTCTAAATCAATATAATCTGCGTGGGCCCTAAATTCTTTTTCAGATCTAGGAGAAGAAATATGAACTTTAGGAAGGACATTTGTATGTGACCAAGTTTTAAATATCATAGGAAGTAATTCTTCTAGCGGTTCATTACAAAGGTTCGCTATGTGATGATGATAATCGAACACGAAAGGGATTTTTTCTTTTTGACAAATAGCCAAAGTTTCAGAAGTTGTATATGTTTTATCGTCATTTTCAAGAGTCATTTGTCTTTTTATATGGTAAGGAAGTTGTTGTATGTTTTCATGAAAACGTTCGATTGCCTTCTCCTTATTTCCATACGCGCCACCTACATGGATATTAATGTAGGAAGAATCTGCAATTCCCATAGCATTTAACACGTTATAATGATAGGTCATATCTGTAATGGCATTATTTGTAATATGTGGTTTATCGCTTGTAAATAGCGTAAATTGATTGGGATGAAAACTTACGCGTAAATTGTGTGCTTGAATTAATGCTCCTATTTTACGCCATAGTGGAGCAAATAGTTGAATGTAATCAAATTCAACTTCAGGATGTGTTGCAAGCGGGACGATAGAAGATGATAAACGATATAATGGAATTTCGTGTGCAATATTGTAATGAAGGATGCGTATTGTGTGTTCTAGATTTTGCAGTGTGACATTATATAATTTATCTTCACGCTCTTGTTTTTTTAGTTTTTTCCAGCTTGTAAATGTCATTGTTTTGGCAGGCGAACAGTCCCATAATGCCGTAGCATGTGAGACATATCCAAATCGCATTATCATATGTGATTCACCTCTTTGGCTCTTGAAATTTCCCTATAAAAAGAACGCGAGTATCGTTCCTATCCATTCCTTTCCTCTATCAATAATGGAGAGAGGGCTGACATCTTCAAAGGAAAGTAATGAGGAGCGTCCCAAATCTTCCTCGAATTTGCTTTTTACTTCTTGTATGAAATGTTTATCGTATAAAAGGCAATTGATTTCATGGTTACTATATAAACTTCTCATATCGAAATTAGCAGTTCCGATATCACAAATATGATCATCTACTATAATAATTTTTGCGTGGAAAAATCCTTGCTGAAAAGCGTAAATATTACAACCAGCTTGTATTAACTTTCGGCAATATGGGAATTTTGCTTCTCGAACGAGGGCGTGATCTGCCTTTTGTGGAACGAGAATAGTTATTTGAACCCCACGTTTTCGTGCTTTTAATAATGCGTTCATAATTTTTTTTCCAGGAATAAAATATGGTGTACCGATAAAGAGTTCTTTTTCCGCGCTTTCGATTAAATGTAAAAATGTATTTTGTAAATAGGCACCATCAGTAGGGATGAAGCGATGTAGAATAGCACCAGGTTGTTGTTCTGGAAAATAAAGAGAGGAATCTAATAAGTTTTGGTTCGTATCATCAAACCAGTCATGTAAAAATTGTTTTTGTAAATCTTGTATCCCTTCACCTGTAAGACGTAAATGATAATCTCTCCATAACCCTAACTTTTGATTGTGCCCTAAATATTCCTCGCCGATATTAAATCCACCAATATAACCAATTTTCCCGTCAATAACTGTAATTTTTCTATGATTTCTTTGATTGGCAGAAAAGAAAAGAAAAGGAAATTTTACTTTGTGACAAAATGAAAAAGAGACACCATGCTTTTGTAGGGAGTAAACCGCTTCTTTTGATAAATAATGACTTCCAAACCGGTCGAGTAAAAGTCTTACTTCAATTCCTTCTTGTGCTTTATCGATAAGTAACTTTAAAAATTTACGACTTATGTCATCGTTTTTTACAATAAAAAATAAGACGTGCACATGGTGTTTAGCTTGTTTGATATCAGTAAAGAGAGCATCGTACAGATCATTTCCGTATGTATAAAGGCGAAAATCACTTTGACGTAAAGAGAAAGAACGAGAACGTACGCGCTTTAAATGAAGAATTCTCCCGTATGAAAGGTCGATTGTAATCCAGAGAGCGCTGCCTAATAACAAGAGAGATAAGAAGAACATAAGTAAATTCCCTCCTTCACGGTCTTTTCACCATCAATTTTTTACAAATCAAAAGTTCAATTTAGCCCGCTATTTGCGGGCTGCCCGTAAAAGTCCGATTAGTGTGGGCTAATAATCATTGGGTATGAACAGCCCCGCCGATTAAAGTTTCACTTTATAGTTTCACCGAAATAAACAGCTTTATTAAAAAAATGTGTTGTTGTATAACAAAAAACTGTTGACTGAATGCTCACTCATTATATAATGGGAATAGGGGATACAATTCAGAAAATTATATATTTTCGAAGATTCTAAAAAAGGAAGAGGGCTTACAAAGAGAGGGGTAGCATAAAATGAATAGCTTACTAATCATTAATTGGCTGGCTGCCATTGCTGTTATTGCTTATGCGGGATATTTGTTTGTATATCTTATACGAACGAGGATGGCCTACATACAATTAGGAAAAAAGATTGAATTTGACCGTCGTTTTAAAGAACGTTGGGATCTCCTTAAGGTCAATGTTTTCGGTCAAAAAAAGCTGCTGAAAGATAAAAAGAGCGGCATCATTCACGTTATGTTCTTTTACGGATTTATTCTTGTCCAATTTGGAGCAATTGACTTCGTTTGGAAAGGGCTCGCACCAGGATCACATCTTCCACTTGGACCACTATATCCTGCATTTACATTCTTCCAGGAAATTGTCACACTTGTTATTTTAATTGCAGTCTTTTGGGCTTTTCATAGACGCTATGTTGAAAAGCTTGTTCGTTTAAAACGTAATTTCAAATCAGGTCTTGTCCTTATCTTTATCGGTGGCTTAATGATTTCTGTGCTACTTGGTAATGGGATGGGAATTATATGGCATGGCGAAGAGCTTTCGTGGAGTGAACCAATCGCTTCTGCAATCGCTTACGTTTTCTCAGGGATAAATGAAACCGTAGCCATTTCAGTGTTCTATTTCTCTTGGTGGGTGCATCTATTAATCTTGTTAACGTTTTTAGTTTATGTACCACAATCAAAACATGCGCATTTAATTGCTGGACCAGTTAACGTATTTTTTGGTCGTCTTTCAAATCCAGGAAAACTTGAAAAAATCGATTTTGAAGATGAAACGCAAGAAACATTCGGTGTTGGTAAAATTGAAGACTTTAGACAAAATCAACTTATCGACTTATATTCTTGCGTCGAATGTGGTCGTTGTACAAATATGTGTCCAGCAACAGGAACAGGGAAAATGTTATCACCGATGGATTTAATTTTAAAACTTCGTGATCATTTAACTGATAAAGGAGCAGCGGTAACATCAAAAGCACCGTGGGTTCCAGTTGTTGCTTTTAATAATACACAAGGAAATCAGTTAGCGATGATGGCAGCTGGAAAAGGACAACAAGAATCAGCGGCTACAGCGCTAGCGTACGATCCAAGTTTAATCGGAGACGTTATTACAGAAGAAGAGATTTGGGCATGTACAACGTGCCGTAACTGTGAGGACCAGTGCCCAGTTATGAATGAGCATGTTGACAAAATTATTGATTTACGCCGCTATCTCGTTTTAACAGAAGGGAAAATGGACGCGGAAGCGCAGCGTGCAATGACAAACATTGAGCGTCAAGGGAATCCGTGGGGACTGAATCGTAAAGAGCGTGAAACATGGCGCCAAGGTGACGATGAAGTAACAGTTCCAACTGTAAAGGAGAAATCAAAAGCTGGCGAAGAGTTTGAATACTTATTCTGGGTTGGATCAATGGGTTCGTATGACAATCGCAGTCAGAAGATTGCGATATCATTTGCGAAGCTAATGAACGAAGCAGGCATTTCATTCGCAATTCTTGGTAATAAGGAAAAGAACTCTGGTGATACACCGCGCCGCCTTGGAAATGAATTTGTATTCCAGGAAATGGCGACTAAAAATATTGAAGAATTTGAAAAAGCAGGAGTGAAGAAAATCGTTACGATTGACCCTCATGCTTATAACACTTTTAAAAATGAGTACCCGGACTTTGGCTTACAAGCAGAAGTCTATCATCATACAGAATTACTAGCTCAGTGGGTGAAGGAAGGACGTTTAAAACCTGTCCATTCTATTGAAGAGACAGTTACGTATCATGATTCCTGTTACTTAGGAAGATACAACGAAGTATACGAAGCACCGCGCGATATTCTAAAAGCAATTCCAGGTGTAAACCTTGTAGAAATGGCGCGTAACCGTGAAACGGGAATGTGCTGTGGTGCGGGTGGTGGCCTAATGTGGATGGAAGAAACGGCAGGTTCTCGTATTAACGTTGCTCGTACAGAACAAGCGCTAGCTGTGCAGCCGTCAATTATCGGTACAGGATGCCCGTATTGCTTAACGATGATTAGTGACGGTACGAAAGCGAAAGAAGTTGAAGAAACAGTTCAAACTCTGGACGTAACAGAGATTTTAGAACGCTCAGTTATCGGACAGAAGAAAGAAGCAATGTAGTTTGTAGGAATGCATCCAACTTTAGAAAGAGGTGCAATAATTGCACCTCTTCTAAGCGTAGGAATGCCGAGCGAGCGCTCGGTGCTAAAAAAAGAAATGGGGGAAGAAACATGAGTAAAACAGTTATTTTAAGTGCTGCAAGAACACCGGTTGGAAAATTTGGAGGAACTTTAAAAGACGTGAAAGCAACAGAACTTGGAGGAATCGCAATTAAGGCAGCGCTTGAAAGAGCGAATGTTTCCGCTAGTGATGTTGAAGAAGTTATATTTGGAACGGTTATCCAAGGAGGGCAAGGACAAATTCCATCACGCCAAGCAGCAAGAGCGGCCGGCATTCCTTGGGAAGTGCAGACAGAAACAGTAAATAAAGTTTGTGCATCAGGACTTCGCGCAGTTACGTTAGCGGATCAAATTATTCGTACTGGTGATCAATCACTGATTGTAGCTGGTGGAATGGAATCGATGAGTAACAGCCCTTACATTTTACGAGGGGCAAGATGGGGATACAGAATGGGTAACAACGAAGTTATCGATTTAAACGTTGCAGACGGTTTAACATGCGCATTTTCAGGTATACACATGGGTGTTTATGGCGGAGAAGTTGCAAACGAGGATGGGATCTCCCGCGAAGCACAAGATGAATGGGCATATCGTAGCCATCAACGTGCGGTTTCGGCACATAAGGAAGGTCGTTTTGAAGAGGAGATTGTACCAGTAACAATTCAGCAAAGAAAAGGCGATCCTATCGTCGTGGCCAAGGATGAGGCACCACGCGCGGATACAACGATTGAAAAATTAGCGAAATTAAAGCCTGTTTTTGATAAGACGTCGTCGGTGACAGCTGGTAATGCTCCTGGACTAAATGATGGCGGTGCTGCGCTTGTATTAATGAGCGAGGACAGAGCGAAGCAAGAAGGAAGAAAGCCATTAGCGACAATTTTGGCGCATACGGCGATTGCGGTAGAATCGAAGGATTTCCCAAGAACGCCAGGTTATGCAATTAATGAATTGCTGAAAAAGACAGGTAAGACAATTGAAGACATCGATCTATTTGAAATCAATGAGGCATTTGCGGCGGTAGCAATTGCAAGTACAGAAATCGCAGGAATCGATCCGGAAAAATTGAATGTAAATGGTGGTGCTGTAGCAATGGGGCATCCAATTGGAGCGAGCGGAGCACGTATTATCGTTACACTTATCCATGCACTGAAGCAGCGCGGCGGCGGAATTGGAATTGCTTCTATTTGTAGCGGTGGCGGTCAAGGTGATGCAGTGATGATTGAGGTTCATTAATTTACGTTCAGGAAATTTTCGGTTTATTAACAACTTATATTAAGGGGGAAGAAAGAATGGGTGTACAAAAAATAGTTGTAATTGGTGCAGGGCAAATGGGTTCAGGTATCGCACAAGTGTGTGCAATGGCAGGCTATGATGTGAAAGTGCAAGATTTAAAGCAAGAGCAATTAGATAGAGGGCTAGCTGTTATTTCGAAAAATTTAGCCCGCCAAGTAGAAAAAGGTCGTATGAAGGAAGAAGAGAAAGAAGCGACTTTAAATCGTCTTACATGGACGCTCGATTTAAATAGTGTCAAAGAAGCTGATCTTATTATTGAAGCAGCTGTTGAAAAAATGGATATTAAAAAGAAAATTTTTGCGAATCTAGATGAAATTGCTCCAGAACACGCAATTTTAGCGACGAATACGTCATCGTTACCAATTACGGAAATTGCAGCGGTAACGAAACGACCTGAGAAAGTAATCGGCATGCACTTTATGAATCCAGTTCCAGTTATGAAACTCGTTGAAATTATTCGTGGTTTAGCTACAGATGATGCAGTGTACGAAACGATTGAGGATATTACGAAAAAAATCGGGAAAGTGCCAGTTGAAGTAAATGATTTCCCAGGGTTTGTATCGAACCGTATTTTATTACCGATGATTAACGAAGCAATCTATACGTTATATGAAGGTGTAGCGACGAAAGAAGCGATTGATGAAGTAATGAAACTCGGTATGAATCATCCGATGGGACCACTTACATTAGCTGATTTTATCGGTTTAGATACGTGTTTATACATTATGGAAGTGTTGCATGAAGGATTAGGAGATAGTAAATATCGCCCATGTCCATTATTACGTAAATATGTGAATGCAGGATGGTTAGGACGTAAAACTGGTCGTGGTTTCTACGTTTACGAATAAATTCCTCCCTTTATTAAAGTAGTGGTCTTACCAAATTATTAAAAAGATATATAGCAAACGGAGGCGAAGTACATGAATTTTCACTTTACTGAAGAGCAACAAATGATGAGGAAAATGGTTCGAGATTTTGCACAGAAGGAAATAGCTCCCTTTGTTCCTAGTATGGAACAAGGGGTGTTCCCAAAAGAGATTTTGCAAAAGATGGGTGAGCTTGGACTAATGGGTATTCCGGCGCCTGCAAAATATGGCGGGGCAGAAATGGATTTTATTTCGTACATTCTAGCGATTGAAGAAATTTCAAAGGTAAGCGCAACGGTCGGTGTAATTTTAGCTGTACATACGTCAGTTGGAATGAATCCGATTTTGTATTTCGGAACAGAAGAACAGAAGCAGAAGTATGTTTCTAAACTGGCGACTGGTGAATATTTAGGCGCATTTGCTCTAACAGAACCGAATGCAGGATCAGATGCAGGCAGTTTGAAATCAAGAGCTGTAAAGAAAGGCGATCACTACATCATTAATGGATCGAAAGTCTTTATTACAAATGGTGGTGAAGCAAGTACATATATCGTCTTCGCGTCTACAAATCCAGAGGCGGGGAAAAGCGGGATTTCAGCATTTATAGTAGAGAAAGATACACCAGGATTAATCATCGGAAAAGATGAGCATAAGATGGGGCTTCTTGGTTCTCGCACAGTGCAACTTACGTTTGAAGATATGAAAGTGCCGGCTGAGAATTTACTTGGTGAAGAAGGACAAGGATTTAAGGTGGCAATGGCGAATTTAGATGTTGGGCGAATTGGAATCGGAGCGCAGGCATTAGGAATCGCGGAAGCGGCGCTTGCAAGTGCGATTGATTATGCGAAAGAGCGTGAGCAATTCGGAAAGCCAATTGCGGCGCAGCAAGGAATCGGATTCAAACTTGCAGATATGGCGACTAGCGTAGAAGCAGCGCGATTACTTGTATACAGAGCTGCATCGCTAAGAGCACAAGGATTACCATGCGGTAAAGAAGCTTCTATTGCGAAATTATTTGCTTCTAAGACGGCTGTTGAAGTTGCGATTGAAGCAGTGCAAGTATTTGGTGGTTATGGTTATACGACAGATTATCCAGTAGAAAGATTTTTCCGTGATGCGAAGATCACACAAATATATGAAGGAACGAGCGAAATACAAAAGCTTGTAATTAGTCGAGCTTTATAAAAAGGCAGAGGGGGAGACGGGAATGCATTTTAAATTATCAGAAGAACATGAAATGATAAGGAAAATGGTTCGGGATTTTGCAAGGAATGAAGTAGCACCGACAGCAGCAGAGCGTGATGAGGAAGAGCGATTTGATCGCGCTTTATTCGATCAAATGGCAGAGCTTGGTTTGACCGGTATTCCGTGGCCTGAAGAATACGGCGGAATTGGAAGCGATTACTTGGCGTATGTAATTGCCGTTGAAGAATTATCCCGCGTCTGTGCTTCTACAGGTGTAACGCTGTCTGCGCATACTTCACTTGCTGGATGGCCAATTTTTAAATTTGGAACGGAAGAGCAAAAGCAAAAGTTTTTGCGCCCAATGGCTGAAGGGAAGAAAATTGGTGCATATGGCTTAACAGAACCAAGCTCTGGATCAGATGCTGGCGGAATGAGGACGACTGCAAAACGAGATGGAGACCATTACATTTTAAATGGTTCGAAAATCTTTATTACAAATGGCGGAATTGCTGATATTTATGTTGTTTTTGCATTAACAGATCCTGATTCGAAGCAGCGCGGCACGAGTGCATTTATTGTGGAGAGTGATACGCTAGGATTTTCGGTTGGGAAGAAGGAAAGCAAGTTAGGAATTCGCTCTTCTCCAACGACTGAAATTATGTTTGAAGATTGCCGTATTCCTGCAAGGAATCTGCTAGGGGAAGAGGGCCAAGGATTTAAAGTTGCGATGCAAACGTTAGATGGCGGCCGTAATGGCATTGCGGCGCAAGCGGTCGGGATTGCACAATCCGCTTTAGATGCTTCTGTAGAATATGCAAGAGAACGTCATCAGTTTGGGAAGCCAATTGCGGCGCAACAAGGAATTGGCTTTAAACTTGCAGATATGGCAACTGATGTAGAGGCAGCGCGTCTTTTAACATATCAAGCGGCTTGGCTTGAATCTGAAGGGCTTCCGTACGGGAAAGAGTCAGCGATGTCAAAAGTATTTGCAGGTGATACAGCGATGAAGGTAACGACTGAAGCAGTACAAGTATTTGGTGGTTATGGTTATACGAAAGATTATCCAGTAGAGCGTTATATGCGCGATGCAAAGATTACACAAATATATGAGGGAACACAAGAGATTCAAAGGCTTGTAATTTCTCGTATGTTAACGAAGTAGGAACGAAAGCGTAGGTATTTTCCTACGCTTTTTACTTCCAAAAATAATAGAGAGAGGTGAAGGGATGGTTAAACATAATGTACATGCGTCAGTGAAAGATGAAAAATTAGTTGCGTTAAGGCGTGAACAAATGATTAAAGGTGCGGTGCAGTTGTTTAAGCAAAAAGGATTCCCGCGTACAACAACGAGGGAAATTGCGAAAGCGGCTGGATTTAGTATCGGAACACTTTATGAATACATTCGCACAAAAGATGATGTATTATATTTAGTTTGTGATAGTATTTATGAACATGTAAAAGAGCGGTTAGAGGAAGTAGTGTGTACAGAGAAGGGAAGTATAGAAAGCTTAAAGATAGCGATAACGAATTACTTTAAAGTGATGGATGAATTGCAAGAAGAAGTATTAATTATGTATCAAGAGGTACGTTTTTTACCGAAAGAATCACTCCCATATGTATTAGAAAAAGAGTTTCAAATGGTCGGGATGTTTGAGAATATTTTAGAGCAGTGTACGGAAAATGGGACATTTACACTAAATAAAAAGGAAATACAGCTTCTTGCACATAATATTTTCATACAAGGACAAATGTGGGGATTTAGACGCTGGGCACTGCAAAAACTGTATACGCTCGAAGAATATACTGAAATGCAAATTAGGTATGTGTTGCAGGGGGCCCATATGCTTCCGAAATAAGGAATGGCCAAATTATAATTTTATTACCATATAAAGTGAAACTTTAATCAGTTGGGGTTTTGTTCATCCCCCACTGATTATTAGCCCTCACCAATCGGGCGTTTACGGGCAGCAGGGCTCCCACCTAACTTCTTTGCTCCATCCGAATTTTGAGGTGGGAGTTTTATTGCCCGCAAATAGCGGGATAAAAGTTTCCCGTTTTTTTTGTAGCATATTTGTGCGACTTTTGTTTATAATGAATAGTATGGATTTTTTTAAGCAGACCGTTGTATATAAGGTTATATTTGAAGAAAGGAAGTGCCGCATAAGTGAATTTTAAGCAATATTCACCAGAAGAGCTAAAAGAATGTTCAATGATTGAAGTTGTACATAGCGTTTTAGGGGATAAAAGACAAGCAACGACATTCAACGAGTTGGTTCAAGAAATCGCTCAAGTGCTGGGACTATCTCAAGAACAAGTTAATGCGAAACTCGCACAATTTTATACAGATTTAAACATCGATGGACGTTTCATTAATTTAGGCGAAAATCGTTGGGGGCTACGTAGCTGGTACCCATATGAGCAAATTGATGAAGAAATTCTGCCTCAGCCAAAACCGAAGAAGAAACGCAAAGTTGAAGAGGACGGTTTTGACGACTACATTGAAGAAGATGATGATGTAGAAGATGCAGAAGAAGATGTAGAAGATGTAGAAGATTTGGACAAGGTTCTTGAAGCAGAAGACGCAGATGATGAAGATGATGATCTTGACGATTTAGAAGAAGATGATGAAGACTTCGCAGAAGAAGAACTTGAGTACGATGAAACTGAAGAAGAAGAAGAGGAAGAGCGGTAGTTCTTGACTTTTCATTATCGTCCATGTAGAATCATTTTTGGGCTCTTTAAAAAAGGACGATAATACTTTTAAAGTGTAAATATAAAAGAAAATTGCTCCCTACTTATTACTTTATGTGATGAGGGGAGCAATTTTCTTTTTTGTTTTTTGTTTAGAAAATAAAAAGAGCCTAACAATAAGATAGATACAGTGTTATCTACATACGTTGCGCTTTGCAACGGTGATTATATAACAACGAAGTAGAAGGGAGTATTTTCATGACTAAGTATATTTTTGTAACAGGCGGTGTAGTATCGTCTTTAGGTAAAGGTATTACAGCAGCATCTCTTGGAAGACTTTTAAAAAATCGTGGTTTAAACGTAACTATTCAAAAGTTTGATCCATACATTAACGTAGACCCAGGGACTATGAGCCCATACCAACACGGTGAGGTATTCGTAACAGATGATGGTGCAGAAACGGACTTAGACCTAGGTCACTATGAGCGTTTTATCGACATCAACTTAAATAAATACAGCAACGTAACAACAGGTAAAATTTACTCTTCAGTTCTTCAAAAAGAGCGTCGTGGTGAATATTTAGGAGGAACAGTTCAAGTTATTCCTCACATTACTAACGAAATTAAAGAACGTGTATATCGTTCTGGTCGCGAAACAAACGCCGACGTTGTTATTACAGAAATCGGTGGAACTGTTGGTGATATCGAGTCTCTACCATTCTTAGAAGCAATTCGTCAAATTAAGAGCGACATCGGTCGTGACAATGTAATGTACATTCACTGTACGTTAATCCCGTACTTAAAAGCAGCGGGTGAAATGAAAACAAAACCAACGCAACATAGCGTTAAAGAGCTTCGCAGCTTAGGTATTCAGCCGAACATTATCGTTGTTCGTACAGAATTACCTGTTTCTCAGGACATGAAAGACAAGCTTGCATTATTCTGTGACATCGATACAAAAGCAGTTATCGAAGCACGCGATGCAGATACTTTATATGCGGTTCCATTAGCTCTTCAAGAACAAAACATGGACCAAATCGTTTGCGATCACTTAAAATTAGACAATCCTGCTGCAGATATGACAGATTGGACTGCACTAGTTAATAAAGTACGTAACCTTTCTAAGAAAACAAAAATCGCTCTTGTTGGTAAATACGTAGAGCTTCAAGACGCATATATTTCTGTTGTAGAAGCACTTCGTCATGCAGGTTATTCATTCGACACAGATGTAGAAGTGAAATGGGTAAACGCTGAGCACGTAACAGCAGAGAACGTAAAAGAATTAGTTGGCGACACAGATGGTATCCTTGTACCAGGTGGCTTCGGCGATCGTGGTGTAGAAGGTAAAATCGTTGCAATTCAATATGCTCGTGAAAACAAAGTTCCATTCTTAGGAATTTGCTTAGGTATGCAACTTGCATCAATCGAATTTGCACGTAATGTATTAGGATTAGAAGGGGCTAACTCTTCTGAAATTAATCCTGACACACCTTATGCAATTATCGATTTATTACCAGAACAAAAAGATGTAGAAGATTTAGGTGGTACACTTCGCCTTGGTCTATACCCATGTAAGCTTGCTGAAGAAACGAATGCTTACAATGCTTACAACGAGCCGGTTGTATATGAACGTCATCGTCATCGTTATGAGTTCAACAATCAATTCCGTCCGGATATGGAAAAAGCTGGATTTGTATTCTCTGGTACAAGCCCAGACGGTCGTCTAGTGGAAATTATTGAATTACAAGATCACCCTTGGTTCGTGGCAGCACAGTTCCACCCAGAACTTGTATCTCGTCCAAACCGTCCACAACCATTGTTCCATGACTTCGTAAGTGCTTCTATTACGAATAAAGAGAGCAAGTAATAAAAAAAGCGCCTGAAATAGGGCGCTTTTTTTAATATTCGTTTAACATTTCATCAATTGTAAATTTCAATCCGTGATAAGCAAATAAGGCTATAATTAAACTTGGGAACCCGTAGCGGTTACCTTCATCATCTGGAATAAGACCTTTTAACAGCTTTGTATCAATATGTACATCTGTATATTGTTCCAGTGATTCAGCACCTTCTTGAATAGCCGAGATTCCAACGATAGATTGGCCTTCTTCATGAAGTTTTTTCGCGGTTTTTATAATTTCTTCATCTGTCGAAAAACGACTAATAAGAAGTACGCGGTCCGCAGAAGTCACTGCCGCCAGTTCACCGTTTTCTATTAAACATTTTGCTTGTTTCATTGGTTCGGCGCCAAATAATGCTTCTGAAACAATACCCTCCATTTCGTTTGTACCATGCAAGTAAATGAAGCCGTCGCCAACTAATGCCTGGGCAAGTAGACGAGCGCTATCTTCTATATTCATTTCCTCTTTTTGAGAAATTTTAGAGAAATATCCACTTAATTGAGTCGAAAAAATTTTTAACATGTTGTTGCTCCTTTCTTTCGTGTTAGCTGGTTCTCATTATAGCTTATTTTTTTTGGAAAGGGGAAATAGTAGGGTGGCATAACAAAATAGGAAACGGTAAAATAAGAAAGAATAGGAAGGGATTTGGCAAAGAGTAGCGAAAATAAACCGATAAGATATAAGAAGCTTTAAATCTTGTACTTACACAGAAAGGTTGGGAGTTATGGAAGGGAAAATTTTAATCGTTGATGATCAATATGGCATTCGTGTTTTATTGCATGAAGTGTTCCAAAAAGAAGGTTATCAGACGTTCCAAGCAGCGAATGGATTTCAAGCTTTAGATATCGTGAAAAAAGATAATCCAGATTTAGTAGTGTTAGATATGAAAATCCCAGGTATGGATGGTATAGAGATTTTAAAACATGTAAAAGAAATTGATGAGAGTATTAAAGTGATTTTAATGACTGCTTATGGAGAATTGGATATGATTCAAGAAGCGAAAGATTTAGGAGCTTTAATGCACTTTGCTAAACCGTTTGATATTGATGAGATTCGTCAAGCAGTGAGAGATCAGCTTGCTGTAGAGGCGTAAAAAATGAATTTTTTATAAAAAATATGGAAAAAAGCGTTTACATGGGCTATTGAGCAGGTGAATACAGTTGAGTTTTTGAGTACAAGTTGTTATCCTATTGAGTGTAGAAAGAAGTCCGGTATGTAAATATACATATTTTACCTTATTCTGGTCATACTACCAGCGATAAGAATTTATCGGATACAAAAAACGTTTTTTAGGAGGATTCACCATGCCTTTAGTTTCTATGAAAGAAATGCTAAACACAGCACTAGAAGGAAAATACGCAGTTGGTCAATTCAACATGAACAACTTAGAGTGGACTCAAGCTATCTTAGCTGCTGCGGAAGAAGAAAAATCTCCTGTAATCCTAGGTGTATCTGAGGGTGCAGCTCGTCATATGACTGGTTTCAAAACAGTTGTAGCTATGGTTAAAGCTTTAATCGAAGAAATGAACATTTCTGTTCCTGTAGCGATTCACCTTGACCATGGTTCAAGCTTCGAAAAATGTAAAGAAGCAATCGATGCAGGTTTCACATCTGTAATGATCGACGCTTCTCACCACCCATTCGAAGAAAACGTTGAAACTACTAAAAAAGTGGTAGAATACGCACACGCTCGTAACGTATCTGTTGAAGCTGAGCTTGGAACAGTTGGCGGACAAGAAGACGACATCATCGCTGAAGGCGTAATTTATGCTGATCCAGCAGAGTGTAAGCACCTTGTTGAAGCAACAGGTATCGATTGCCTAGCTCCAGCTTTAGGTTCTGTACACGGTCCTTACAAAGGTGAGCCTAACTTAGGATTCGCTGAAATGGAACAAGTTCGTGACTTCACTGGCGTACCTTTAGTATTACACGGTGGTACTGGTATCCCAACTGCTGATATCGTAAAAGCTATTTCTTTAGGTACTTCAAAAATTAACGTAAACACTGAGAACCAAATTGAGTTTACAAAAGCTGTTCGTGAAGCATTAAGCAAAGACCAAGAAGTTTACGATCCTCGTAAATATATTGGACCTGGCCGCGACGCTATTAAAGCAACTGTTGCTGGTAAAATGCGTGAGTTCGGTTCTAACGGTAAAGCGTAAGAATAAAATTCCGTTTTGGAAACCGTCTAGTCTTTTAGACGGTTTCCTTTCGTTGTATAATGAAAGCGTGAACAAGTCTAAAGATTTTATAAAGTGAATTTTTAGTTTGCAAATATAGAAAATAATGTGCATAGTCCTATTAATAAATGTGGTAAGTATCTGAATTGAGGAATTTGATTCGATGAATAGTTAATCTTCATCTATTTGTACAGCAGGGGAGCTACAGGTGATGGTTTTCTACTTATTGAGTTTGGATGGAAAGAGTGATTGAGATTCTTAAGGGGGAATCTTCTACTTCTTATAAAGAAGTAGAAGATAAATACATTCACAAGAAGGGAGCTCAATATGGAAAAGTTGCTAATTGAAGGCGGAAGAGCTTTAAATGGAACAATTCGCGTGAGTGGTGCAAAGAACAGTGCGGTTGCACTAATTCCAGCGACAATTTTAGCAGATACTCCAGTAACTATCGGTGGCGTTCCTAATATTTCGGACGTGAAAATGTTAGGAGACTTACTAGAGGAAATTGGAGGGAAAGTAACTTATGGGCAGGAAGAAGAGATGGTAGTCGATCCTTCTAACATGGTTGCGATGCCTTTACCAAATGGAAAAGTGAAAAAATTGCGCGCCTCTTATTATTTAATGGGTGCAATGCTTGGCCGTTTTAAAAAAGCTGTTATTGGGCTTCCAGGTGGATGTCATTTAGGGCCACGACCGATTGATCAGCATATTAAAGGGTTTGAAGCGTTAGGGGCACATGTTACAAATGAACAAGGTGCCATTTATTTAAGAGCAGATGAACTACGGGGAGCGCGTATTTATTTAGATGTTGTTAGTGTAGGAGCTACGATTAATATTATGCTAGCGGCTGTACGAGCGAAAGGTAGAACTGTTATTGAAAATGCAGCGAAAGAACCAGAGATTATTGATGTAGCCACATTGTTAACGAGTATGGGAGCACGTATTAAAGGTGCTGGTACAGACGTAATCCGAATTGATGGTGTGGATTCTTTACATGGTTGTCACCACACTATCATTCCAGATCGTATTGAAGCTGGTACGTATATGATTTTAGGAGCAGCGTCAGGAGGAGAAGTAACAGTTGATAATGTTATTCCTCAGCATTTAGAATCCGTTACTGCGAAGCTAAGAGAAGCTGGTGTTCAAGTTGAAACGAACGATGACCAAATTACAGTGAACGGCAATAGAAAGTTAAAAGTAGTTGATGTAAAAACGCTTGTATATCCAGGGTTTCCGACAGATTTACAACAGCCGTTTACAACGCTTTTAACAAAAGCGCATGGAACAGGAGTTGTAACTGATACAATTTACAGCGCACGTTTCAAACATATTGATGAATTGCGCCGTATGAACGCACAGATTAAAGTAGAAGGCCGTTCAGCGATTGTGACTGGACCTGTTTTATTGCAAGGTGCGAAGGTGAAAGCGAGTGACTTACGAGCTGGTGCGTCCCTTGTTATTGCGGGTTTAATGGCAGATGGCATTACAGAAGTAACGGGACTTGATCATATTGATCGAGGTTACGAAAATATAGTAGACAAGCTTAAAGGGCTTGGTGCAAACATTTGGCGAGAACAAATGACAAAGCAAGAAATTGAAGAAATGAAGAATGCATAAAGTGAAACTTTAATCAGTATGGGATATCCCATGCCGATTATTAGCCCTCACCAATCGGGATAAGGTGGTGATACTTCCGTTAATGGGGAGCGAAGAATCACTACTAACGGAAGTGCACCTTATAGAAAAACACGGTTCACAAAATACGGCAGAAATATAAAGACTTGAAGGAGAGGGATTATTGTGGAAAGAAGTTTATCTATGGAGTTAGTACGTGTAACAGAGGCTGCAGCATTATCATCAGCGCGTTGGATGGGGCTCGGAAAAAAAGATGAGGCAGATGGTGCAGCAACATCAGCTATGCGTGATGTATTTGATACAATTCCGATGAAGGGTACAGTTGTAATTGGCGAAGGTGAAATGGATGAAGCGCCAATGCTATATATCGGAGAGAAATTGGGTACAGGATATGGACCACGCGTAGACGTTGCAGTTGATCCTTTAGAAGGGACAAATATCGTAGCGGCTGGCGGCTGGAATGCGCTTGCTGTTATTGCAATTGCAGATCACGGCAACTTGTTACATGCTCCTGACATGTACATGGATAAAATAGCGGTTGGTCCAGAAGCGGTTGGTGCAGTTGATATTGACGCACCTATTATCGACAACTTACGTGCAGTTGCGAAAGCGAAAAATAAAGATATCGAAGATGTTGTAGCGACAGTTTTAAACCGTCCACGTCATCAAGCAATTATCGAAGAAATTCGTAAAGCTGGTGCTCGTATTAAATTAATTAACGATGGAGATGTAGCTGGAGCAATCAATACAGCATTTGACCGTACTGGTGTAGATATTCTATTCGGTTCTGGTGGAGCACCTGAAGGTGTATTAGCTGCGGTCGCATTAAAATGCTTAGGTGGAGAAATTCACGGGAAGCTCTTACCTCAAAACGAAGCTGAATTAGCACGTTGTAAAAAAATGGGCATTGAAGATATCAATCGTATCCTTCGTATGGAAGACTTAGTAAAAGGTGACGATGCAATCTTTGCAGCAACAGGTGTAACAGACGGAGAACTATTACGAGGCGTTCAATTTAAAGGTAGCGTTGGGACAACACAATCCCTTGTTATGCGTGCGAAATCAGGCACAGTACGCTTCGTAGACGGCCGCCATAGCTTAAATAAAAAACCGAATTTGGTTATTAAATAAAAAGTGCAAGCGGCTCGTTCAGAATGGGAGGGGGATGGAGCTTCAGACGTAGAGGCGCTTTTTGCCTCGTAGGAAGAAGTGAAGCCACCGACCATTCTAGCCGCTGGAACTGGATTAAGTAAAAAGTGCAAGCAGCTCGTTCAGAATCGCAGGGCATTGGAGTTCTCGACCTTGAAGCGCTTTTTGCTTCGAGCGAGAGAGCGAAATGACCGGAGATTCTAGCTGCTGGAACTGGATTAAATAAAAGAAAAAATGCCTTATCTATTCTGCCTTAAAATCAGGCGAGTAGAAAAAAGAAAGAAATATGAAAAGCGAAGATAAATTTTCTTGTCTTCGCTTCTTGTATTTGTGTTTCAACGTATTGATTAAAACTAGATAAAAGGGTTACAATAGTGAATATTACCCTACTTGAACTTATTGCCTTTCATTATTATTTATTTGCCTTCCGTATTTTTCCCCTTTACCCATGTGAAAAGAGAAAAACGTTAAAGTGTGGTGTCTGAATGAATTTGTCAATTGCAGCATTAGAAAACATGAAATTAAAAGAGTTATACGAGCTTGCGAAGGAATTTAAGATTTCGTATTACAGCAAGTTAACGAAAAAAGAGCTAATCTTCTCTATCTTAAAAGCTCGAGCAGAAAAAGAAGGTTTCTTTTTCATGGAAGGCGTATTAGAAATTATTCAATCAGAAGGATTTGGATTCTTACGTCCTATCAATTATTCTCCAAGCTCAGAAGATATTTATATCTCGGCTTCGCAAATTCGTCGTTTCGATTTACGTAATGGAGATAAGGTTTCTGGTAAAGTACGACCTCCGAAAGAAAATGAGCGCTATTTTGGATTGCTACAAGTTGAAGCTGTAAATGGAGATGATCCAGACTCAGCAAAAGAGCGTGTACATTTCCCTGCATTAACACCGTTATACCCAGATCGCCAAATGAAATTGGAGACGGAAACGAAAAAGTTACCGACACGCATCATGGATTTAATCGCACCAGTTGGATTTGGACAACGTGGTTTAATTGTTGCGCCTCCAAAGGCTGGTAAAACAAGTCTGTTAAAAGAAATTGCACACAGTGTCACAACAAATCATCCGGAAGCAGAATTAATTGTACTTTTAATTGATGAGCGTCCAGAGGAAGTAACAGATATTGAACGTTCTGTTAAAGGTGATGTTGTAAGTTCTACTTTTGATGAAGTGCCAGAGAATCATATTAAAGTAGCTGAGCTTGTATTAGAGCGTGCAATGCGTCTTGTAGAACATAAAAGGGACGTTGTCATTTTAATGGATAGTATTACCCGTTTAGCGCGTGCTTACAACCTTGTTATTCCACCAAGTGGTAGAACCTTATCAGGTGGTATTGATCCAGCTGCGTTTCATAGACCGAAGCGATTCTTCGGGGCTGCGCGTAATATCGAAGAGGGCGGTAGCTTAACGATTTTAGCAACAGCGCTTGTTGATACAGGGTCTCGTATGGATGATGTAATTTACGAGGAGTTTAAAGGAACTGGAAATATGGAACTTCACTTAGATCGCTCACTAGCTGAGCGCCGTATCTTCCCAGCGATTGATATTCGTCGCTCTGGTACGCGTAAAGAAGACCTATTAATTCCGAAAGAACATTTAGACAAGCTATGGGGTATTCGTAAAACAATGCGTGATACACCAGACTTTGTTGAAGGCTTCTTACGTAAACTTCGTCAAACAAAGACAAATGAAGAATTTTTACAAAATATTGTTGCAGACTCAAAAAGGTATGTAACCACTAAGTAAAGGGAAAAGATTGGGACTCGCTTATTTCGTAGTAAGCGAGTTTTTTATGTTTTTAAGGGAATATTAGAGAGAGTAATATATGGAAAAAATTTGTTTTTTGAGATGAAAATCATATTTGGGTCGAGAGCTTGAAGTGTCCTGGATTCTGAACGAGCCGCTTGAGCTTTAAGTTGTTATCTAGTTCCACCTCCTAGGCCCTTGCGTCTAAGAACCTTCCCCACGAGAAGATAAAAAGCATCTTCTGCGTCTAAGAACCTTAGTAACCGGGCCTGAGCAATCGGTTCCACTTTCAGGTATATCCAGCTCCAGCGGCTAGAATGGTCGGTGGCTTCGCGTCTTCCTACGAGGCAAAAAGCGCCTCTACGTCAGAAGCTCCATCCCCCTCTCATTCTGAGCGAGCCGCTTGCGCTTTTAATTGATATCCAGTTCCAGCGACTAGCTCTTCGTGTCTAAGAACCTCCGCTACTCAAGGTAAAAAGCACCTTTTGTGCGAGAGAACCTTAGCCAATCAGAGCTAAGCGAGCCGCCTCCACTTTTAATTTTAAAAAGACAAAAACAGGTAGTTGCAAAATGGAGTTAGCCTTGTTATAATTTCATCATATGTGTTTCATCAATATAGTTGTGTAAGCAGCTGAAGATGAAAAACTCTGTTTCGAAAATGATTCAGGGCGGAAGGAGATGAAAAGAATGAAAGCAGGAATCCATCCAAATTACAATAAAGTTGTATTTATGGACACGAACACTGGCTTCAAATTCTTAAGCGGGTCTACAAAAGGCTCTAGCGAAACTGTTGAGTGGGAAGATGGTAACACTTATCCATTACTAAAAATTGAGATCAGTTCTGATTCTCACCCATTCTACACTGGACGTCAGAAGTTTGCTACTGCAGACGGACGTGTTGACCGCTTCAATAAGAAATACGGTATTAAGTAATAAAGAACATAAAACAGGCAAGTGTATGTATTCGCTTGTCTGTTTTTTTTGCGAAAATATTAAACCTTTACCCTACTTTGGATTAGGAAAGTAGATGAAAGGAGAGCTCAATGTACTTAATGAATCAAAATGGTTGGATTGAAGTGATTTGCGGGAGTATGTTTTCTGGAAAATCAGAAGAGCTCATCCGCCGTATACGCCGTACGCAATTTGCGAAACAACATGCGATTGTATTTAAACCATGTATTGATAATCGTTATAGTGAAGAAGATGTTGTATCACATAATGGATTAAAGGTTAAAGCAGTTCCTGTTTCAGTTTCAAAAGATATATTTAACCATGTAACAGAAGAAATGGATGTTATTGCAATCGATGAGGTACAATTTTTTGATGGGGACATTGTGGAAGTGGTGCAAGTATTGGCAAATCGAGGCTATCGTGTCATTGTAGCTGGATTAGACCAAGATTTCCGTGGTCTACCATTTGGACAAGTTCCTCAGCTGATGGCGATTGCTGAACATGTAACTAAATTGCAGGCAGTTTGTTCTGCATGTGGATCTCCTGCAAGTCGTACGCAACGTTTAATCGATGGAGAACCAGCGGCATTTGATGATCCAATTATTTTAGTTGGGGCTTCAGAATCGTATGAACCACGTTGTCGTCATTGTCATGCAGTACCTACAAAACAAAGATAAACGAAACTCGCTATGTAGAGCGGGTTTTTTTCGAAAATAGATGAAGATTGGTGGCCAGCTCTTCGCACAGCTAAGAACTTTAGGCAGTCAGAGCTGAGCGAGCCGCTTGTGCTTTTAAATATTATCTAGCTCCAGCGGCTAGAATGGTCGGTGGTTTCGCTTCTTGCTGCGAGGCAAAGAGCGCCTCTCTGTCAGAATCTCCGGTCATTTCGCTCTCTCACTCGAAGCAAAAAGCGCTTCAAGGCCGAGAGCTTAAAGTGTCCTGCGATTCTGAGCAAGCCACCTCCGCTTTTAAATATAATTTGCGTTTTTTTGATTAAGTACCATATACTATTTGTATTAGATACTAGGATGTAGAGGTGAATGGTGTGTTAGATCGTTTGCAAGCTGTAGAAGATCGTTATGAGAAGTTGAATGAGTTGTTAAGTGACCCAGAGGTTATTAGTGATACAAATAAGCTTCGTGAGTATTCAAAAGAGCAATCTGATATTCAGGACACGGTAGAGGTGTACCGTGAGTATAAAGATGTTCGTGAGCAATTACGAGATGCAAAAGCAATGTTAGAAGATAAGTTAGACGCTGATATGCGTGACATGGTAAAAGAAGAGGTTTCTGAATTAGAAGGACAAGAGAAAACATTATCAGAACGTCTGAAAATTTTACTTGTTCCAAAAGACCCTAATGATGATAAAAACGTTATTGTTGAGGTTCGTGGTGCTGCTGGCGGTGACGAGGCAGCTTTATTTGCTGGTGATTTATATCGTATGTATAGCCGTTATGCTGAGGTGCAAGGTTGGAAAACTGAAATTATCGAAGCGAGCTATACAGAGTTAGGTGGATATAAAGAGATTATCTTTATGATTAACGGTAAAGGTGCTTTCGCGAAGCTGAAATTCGAGAATGGTGCTCACCGTGTACAACGTGTTCCTGAAACGGAATCTGGTGGACGTATTCATACATCTACAGCAACTGTAGCTGTATTACCAGAGGCAGAAGAAGTAGAAATTAATATTCATGAAAAAGATGTTCGTGTTGATACGTTTGCTTCTAGTGGTCCTGGTGGACAAAGCGTTAATACAACGATGTCAGCGGTACGTTTAACACATTTACCGACTGGTGTAGTTGTATCTTGTCAGGATGAGAAATCACAAATTAAGAATAAAGAAAAAGCGATGAAAGTATTACGCGCACGTGTTTATGATAAGTTTAGACAAGAAGCGCAAGCTGAGTATGATCAAAACCGTAAACAAGCTGTTGGTACGGGAGATCGTTCAGAGCGTATTCGTACGTATAACTTCCCGCAAAACCGTGTTACAGACCATCGAATCGGTTTAACGATTCAAAAGCTAGATCAAATCCTACAAGGTAAGTTAGATGATTTCATCAATGCCTTAGTGATGGAAGATCAGGCTCAAAAGATGGAGGCAGCTGAGTAATGCGTGTCTATGAAGCCCTGAAATGGGCTTCTTCTTTTTTACAGGAAAATGGACGAGATGAAAATGCGGGAGAAATTGTCCTTTGTCATGTATTAAAGACGAACAGAACCGGAATGCTCATGAATATGCGTGAAGAAATAACTGCGGAACAAGAGAAAAGTTTTGCACAATTTATCCACAAGCACGTAGAAGGTACTCCGATCCAATATATGCTCGGTTATGAAATGTTTTATGGCCGCTCATTCTTTGTAAATGAAGAGGTATTGATACCAAGACCGGAAACAGAGGAACTTATAGTTGGGGTGCTAGAGAGAATTGAGCGCCATTTCGGTAATGAGGAGCTTCACATAGCGGATATTGGAACAGGTAGTGGAGCGATTTCTATTACGCTCGCTTTAGAAAATAAAAATCTTCATGTGTATACAGTAGATATCGCGCAGGAGTCGATTGAAGTAGCAAAAGAAAATGCAAAAACTTTAGGGGCGGATGTAACTTTCTATCACGGCGATTTACTGTCTCCGTTTTATGAAACAGGTCAGAAGTTAGATGTTGTTGTTTCCAATCCTCCGTACATACCAGAGGAAGATTGGCGTGGTCTTTCTACTGTTGTGAAGGAGCATGAGCCGAAGCGTGCGCTTGTTGGTGGGGAAGATGGACTAGATTTCTATCGTCGTTTTATGGAGGAATTGCCGAATGTATTACAGAAAAAGGCGATTGTGGCGTTTGAAATTGGTGTAGGGCAAGGTGAAGATGTGAAAGCATTATTACAGCAAACTTTCCCGCGCGCTCAAGTTGAAGTTGTATTTGATATTAATGGAAAAGATCGCATGGTATTTGCAGAGATGGAGTAAGGTATAAGCCTTACTCTATTTTTTGTATGAAAAATTCGTAACTACTCAGCCATACATTTCATTTAGAATTTTGGTAAGGAGTATTATTCCAGTGAAAATACGCACCTTATTACCTATAGATTGCTGTCATAAAGATAAAAATGGACATACACTTTGTTACCTGTCTTTGTTTTAAAACTTTGCGCGTGGCAGGAAAAGGCCCTGACCGCTCCTATACATAGCCAGTCCCTCTCGCCAATGAAAAAATGCTTTTCTATCGGTTTTTTATATAGATTTTTAATTTAATAGTTTAGAAAGAAGTAACTTTGTCCACACTGTTTCTAGAGGGGGCGGTGGAGGAAATGAAAAAACAAGTTATTGCTTATTTTCTTTTATTATTAATTGGTGCACAGTTACTTGTGCAGTTTGGATATATGAAAGCTGATGCAAAAGGGCCTACTGTTATTCCGAAAGAGGCCGTTCGATTACGTATTTTAGCTAATAGTGATTCCGATAAAGATCAGGCATTAAAACGTAAAGTACGTGATGAAGTGAAAGCGCAAATTGATGGATGGGTAGCGGATTTAACGTCATTTGAAGAAGCTCGAAAAGTAATTCAAAATCATATTCCTGAAATTGAAAAGACAGTGGAGAATACGCTGAAAAGAGAAGGAAGTAAAGAGGCGTTTCAAGTGAAATTCGGTAAGAATGTGAAGTTTCCTACAAAGGTATATGGGAATTTTATTTATCCGGCAGGAGAATATGAAGCGGTACTTATTACAATTGGAAAAGGTGAAGGTGCAAACTGGTGGTGTGTATTATTTCCACCGATGTGTTTCTTAGATTTTTCAAGTGGTACAGCTGTAAGGAAAGAAGAACATGTTGTGAAAGCTGAATCTCCTGAAGAGGAGCAGGTGAGACAACCAGATGAGGAAGTAGTGGATGTACCGGAGAAGAAAGAGGATAAGGTGAAAGAAACGAAAGTAGTAAAGCCGGAAAAAGCTGAAAAAGTAACAGCCCAGGAAAAGAAAGTAGTAAAACACGAAACGCAATTAGAAGAACAGCCTGTAAAAAAAGTAGAAACAAAAGCTGTGGAAAAAGCGGAGAAACCTGTGGAGCAAAAACAAGAAAAGCAAAATGAGTATGTAACAGTAGATGAGGAAGAAGAAAAACCAGAGGTTAAATTATTTATCGTCGAAGCTTTTACAGCTTTATTCTCTAAATAGTACTATTAATAAATCCTTCCTCATATATATCAATGAGGAGGGATTTACTATGAAGAACGTGTATTTTGCTACAAAAGCAGATGTAGAAAGATTGCATTCTTTTTTCGGACAAGCTAATAAAAAAGATGATAAAATAAATGAGTTGTACGCACAATTTATGATCTTGGAAGAGGCGGGAGAAATACGAGCGGTAATTGGATATGAACAAAGTGGAGAAAATGCACTTATTCGTTCTTGTTTATTCACACCTAATGTGGATAAACAGACTTTCTTATATTTTTTTGAAATGTTTTTGCAGTATATGAAAGAAAAAGATATTCGACAATTGTACTTACTCACAAACCATCCACAATCTGTGACAATCTTTCAGTTTTTTAACTTTGTCATTATAGAGGAAGAGAAAGTTCCAGAGGGAATTCGACAGTTAGAACACTTTTGTAAAAATATAAAAGAGCTAAATGCAATAATACTAAATTGTCAGCTATTCACAAAGTTATCCACGGATTAACAAGGTTTATCCACATTTTGTGGATAAACCTTGTTTGTCTTTTGGATAAATCTCATAGTAAACTAAAAATAGACAAGTATTTCATGGTAGAAAAGGACGTGGGAAAAAATGCATACAAATATGTGGGTTGTGGATAATGATGTGGAAAGAAAAAAATATTATCCACAATTAAAAGAAGCAGCGAGATTATTAAGAGAAAATGAAGCGGTGGCCTTCCCAACGGAAACGGTATATGGGTTAGGAGCAAACGCAATGGATGATGAAGCGATAGCGAAAATTTTTGAAGCGAAAGGGAGACCGAGCGATAATCCACTGATTGTCCACATAGGAACAAAATCTCAGTTAGATGGTATCGTAAGAGAAATTCCGCCGGTTGCAGAAAAGTTAATGGAGCATTTTTGGCCAGGACCATTAACAATCATTTTACCTAGAAAAAAAGGGATTTCAGAGAGGGTTACGGCCGGACTTAATACAGTCGGAGTGAGGATGCCGGATCATCCAGTAGCGCTCGCTCTTATTGAAGAGGCAAACGTGCCTGTTGCGGCACCGAGTGCGAATCGTTCAGGACGCCCAAGTCCAACGTTAGCTTCTCATGTGTATGAAGATTTAAACGGGAAAATTGCTGGTATTGTTGATGGCGGGGCAACAGGAGTAGGCGTTGAATCAACTGTAATTGATTGTACGAGCGAGGTTCCGACGATTTTACGTCCAGGTGGGATTACGAAGGAGCAACTAGAAGCAGTGATAGGAAATGTTTCTTTAGATCCAGCTTTAAAGGATGAGAAAGAAAAACCGAAATCACCTGGAATGAAATATACACATTATGCACCGAAAGCGCCACTTAGTATTGTTGAAGGGTCCCGTGAGTTTATTCAACGTATTGTGGATGAGAAGAAGAAAGAAGGGTTTAAAGTAGGTGTATTAACGACAGAAGAGTATCAGCATGTGTATAGTGCAGATGTTGTATTGTCTTGTGGTGTGCGAAGCGATTTAGCCAGCGTTGCGACTAAGTTATATGATGTGCTTAGAACGTTTGATGCAAGTGAAGTAGATGTTATTTTTAGTGAATCATTCCCGAATGAAGGCATAGGAAATGCAATTATGAATCGTTTAACAAAAGCTGCGGGACATCAGATTATTATTGAATGATAACGTACCTTTAGCAAACAGAATATTTCTCCTTGGATAAGCATATTGTGAAGTAGCACGTCCGAGGGGGGATATGAATGACACTTGAACAATTAATACCTTTAATAATTATGGCATTCGCCCTGGGGATGGATGCATTTTCAGTGAGCCTCGGTATGGGGATGGTAACATTAAAGTTAAGACAAATCCTTTATATCGGTATGACGATTGGGATATTTCATATTATTATGCCATTTATCGGAATGGTACTAGGACGTTTTCTATCAGAGAGGTATGGGGATTTCGCGAATTTTGCAGGAGCTATTTTATTAATTGGACTAGGGTTTTATATCGTATATTCGTCTATTTTAGAAGGGGAAGAGACTAGAACTGCTCCAATTGGAATTAGTTTATTTGTATTTGCATTTGGTGTTAGTATAGATAGTTTTTCAGTAGGGCTTAGTCTTGGAATTTACGGAGCAGAGACAATTATTACGATATTACTGTTCGGACTAATAAGTATGTTATTAGCTTGGATGGGTTTATTGCTTGGTAGCCATGCCAAAAATATGCTTGGCACATACGGTGAAATAGTAGGTGGTATTATTCTTGTTGGGTTTGGATTGTATCTCCTTTTTCCTATATAATTTTATATGAAGGTGGAGAACATGAATAGGTTGCTGGAATGGTATGTCGTATTTATAACTTTTTTTCCAAGGTGGTTACGTAGGCTTATCTTTTGGGGCATTATTTTGCAAATTGCGGTTTTAGGTTGGGTTAAATTGATTCGTGAATGGTGAGTTAATTCCTTTCTGTGCATTTGAATGCAATACTCCACAAATATAGAAAGGGTGGTACAAATGACGAGATTAAAGCAAGTTTTTGGTATTGTTATTAGTTTTTTTGTTTTTTGGTTTAGTATGCTCGGTGTACAAATGTTTGCTGAGTTTTTAGATATCGAATCATTAAAATTTGTTGCAGGAAAATCGGAGGCGGCGCGTGCATTTTATTCACCGTATCCATTTTTAATTGTTTTCCTTATTACGTTACTTTCCTTATATTTCTTTGTAATAAAGCTGGGTAAATCTAAAAAAGAGAAATTACCTGCATTAGAGGAGAAGAAGGAAGAATTACAGTGAAAAAATCCCCCGCTTTAAGCGGGGGATTTTATGTTTGAGTGATGAAGCTGAAGCTTTTAGGTGGTACGGCTAGAATGATCGGTGGCTTCGCGCCTTC
>NZ_JBALMG010000043.1:40976-61346 GCF_036963225.1 Bacillus sp. JJ783
CATCCCCCTCTCATTCTGAGCGAGCCGCTTGCGCTTTTAAAGTGGCCTCACTAATTCAAATTGTTCTCCTAGTTTTGCGTAGTTGTGTCCTGCTAGGCGGCTTATTGGTTTTAGTTCTTCGGCGTGAATTCGGCCGTTTTCGTATAAGTGTTCTGCGACGTGGAAGCGAACGACACGGCCAATTAGTAGATCACAAGCTGGTGAGTCTTCGGTTCCGCCGAGCGGGATAGCGCGTTCTAATACGCATTCCATTCGAATGTTTGCTTCTTTCACCCCTGGTACTGAAATGACATCACTGTCGATTGGTGTTAGTTTTGCTAATTCGATTTCACTTTCGTTAGGAGGTAGGTTGGCTGCTGTTTCATTGATCGCTTCTACGTAAGATTCATCAGAAATATGTACGACAAATTCCCCTTTTTCGATTGCATTTCGGGAAGTGTCTTTCGGTCTTCCTTCTTTGCGTTGTACGGAAACCGAGATAAGTGGTGGATTGGCAGCGACGATATTGAAATAACTATATGGCGCACCGTTCAATACACCATCTTTAGTTACAGAAGTAACGAATGCAACAGGACGTGGAATGATACTTCCTGTTAGTAATTTGTAATTATCTTTTTCGGTTTGTTCGTTTGGATTAATGGATAACATGTTGTAATCCCCTTTCTAAATATGAATACTTATTGTTTGTTTACAAGATATCAATGGGAATCTCCTGCTGAAAATAATATTTTTTTGATGATGTAAAAAAAGAGATTACCTCAATTGAAGTAATCTCTTTTTTGGTAAATATCTCGAAATAGAGATAAATATTAAAGTAAAACGTATGCGCCAGGACCGATTAAAGCTACACCAACTGCAACGGCGATTAAAATTAAATTATATTCAAATCCGTCTTGTGTTACCCAGTAACCATTTTTTCCGTGAACAGTGAAGATTGCCATTAACATTGTTCCAACGATAAATAATGAACCAATTACAGTGAAAATACCTGCTGCGAATAAGAAACCACCTAATAGTTCAGTTGCGCCAGCCATAAATGCCATAAATACACCAGGGCGTAAACCGATTGATTCCATCCAGCCGCCTGTTCCTTTCAGCCCGTAGCCACCAAACCAACCAAATAATTTTTGAGCACCGTGACCCATGAATGTAATTCCTATAATAAGACGAATAATAAGAAGACCGATATCCATCATTTTAAAAACCTCCTAAAAGTTATTAACTTATCTTATGTAAGTAATAATAAAATAGTTACTTACTTTAGTCAAGTGGATTTCAACAAAAATTTGAAAGAAATTTTACAAATTAACAACAAAAAATAAAATGTAGTAAAGACCTCTAGACAAGTAAGTGAAAAAAAGAGAAAATATAAGTAGAAGTTAACTTCTTATTGTTATTCAGACAATCAGAATTGACTGGAATTTTGTGAGGCGCTACAATAAGAGTCTAGTAGTAATGACATGATTTATTTCGAAAGCGTTTTTACAGTATAATATTCGAAGTATGAAGTCTTACGTGTATTTCGATCTTGAATAGAGATTGCCCTATAAACTTTTAGGTAAATTATAAGGAGGACTATCCTATGTTTAAAAAATTATTCGGTTTTGGTTCAAAAACAAATGAAGAAACAATCGTAGCTCCATTAACTGGAGCAGTGAAAAATATTGAAGAAGTACCAGATCCAGTATTCGCTGGTCGTATGATGGGTGACGGTGTTGCAATCGATCCTACTGAAGGTGTAGTTGTATCTCCAGTTGATGGTGAAATCGTACAATTATTCCACACGAAACATGCTATTGGAATTAAAGCGAAAAACGGTACAGAAATTTTAATCCACGTTGGATTAGAAACTGTAAAAATGGAAGGTGAAGGTTTCGAAGCTCACGTTTCTGAAGGACAAGCTGTAAAAGCTGGAGATAAATTAATCTCATTCGACTTAGAATTAATTCGTGAAAAAGCGAAAAGCACAATTACTCCAATCGTTATTACAAACACAGATGCAGCTGAGTCTATTAAGACAACTGTAGGTGTAACAGCTACAAAAGGTTCAACAGAAGTAATGAAAGTTACAATGAAATAATTATTGTATGAAAGGAATCTGTTTCGTATGAAATGGATTCCTTATTTTGTTTCGTAGTGTGTTCATTATGTATGGTAAATACTTTGGGCGCTTGGAAATAGGGTTTCACATATACGTGGATAAGGCGCATTTTTCTTAGAAAAAATATAAGAGAAATGCGCCTTTCGTATATTCACATTTCTTTTGTTCTATTCTAATGTACGTTATGATAAATGGTAGGAAACAGAAAAAAAGGGGTGGGTTTAGATGAAACGGGTGTTATTTGTTTGCACTGGAAATACATGCCGTAGTCCGATGGCTGAGGCTTTGCTTCGTCATTATGGAGAAGGTAAATTTGAAGTGCAATCTGCTGGTGTTTTCGCCTATCCTGGAAGCGATGCGTCGGTACATGCAAAGGAAGCCCTAGCTGAAAAAGGAATTGTAATCGATCATGCCGCGCAGCAGGTAAACGATACGTTGGTTGATTGGGCGGATATTGTAGTAACAATGACGGAAAATCATAAGCAAATTGTACTTGGGCATTATCCGAGTGTTGAAAAGAAATTGGATACATTATATGGATTAACTGAGGGTGTAAGTAAGGATATTTCAGATCCATTTGGCGAATCGCTTTCTATTTATAAAGAAACGTTAGAAGAGATGGAAAAACTTGTACAAACTTTACTGAAAAAACATTCAGAAGGTTGATGTTTCGTGTATAATACGATATTGGAGATCACTTCGTTCCATTAAGGTAGCGAGTGTGAAATGAAGATAATTGATTGAAACTTTGGAGGGGTAAAAATGAAAGTAGTAGTAGCATCTGATCACGGCGGTATGAATATCCGTAAAGAACTTGTAAGTTTATTAGAAGAGTTAAATATTGAATATATTGATTTAGGTTGTGAATGTGAAGCTGGTTCTGTTGATTACCCTGATTTTGCGTTTCCAGCAGCAGAAATGGTCGCAAATGGTGAAGTGGATCGTGGCATTTTAGTTTGCGGGACAGGCATTGGTATGTCAATCGCAGCAAACAAAGTAAATGGTATTCGTTGTGCATTAGTTCATGATACTTTCAGTGCGAAAGCGACGAGAGAGCATAATGACACTAACATGTTAGCAATGGGCGAGCGTGTAATTGGAGCTGGTCTAGCGCGTGATATCGCAAAAATTTGGCTAACAACTGACTATGAAGGTGGCCGTCATGAAAACCGCGTAGGAAAAATTAAAACGTATGAAACAAAGTAATAGATTCTAACTATAAGTATTATGAAATATAATTTGGTGAACCAACCTGTGAAAGGAAGAGGCGTAATGACAGAAATCGTAAAGGTAAGAGAACAGCTGCAAATGTTGCTTTCTGATTTCCAAGAACAAGCCACACTGCAAAGAGGCCAAATTTTTGTAGTGGGGTGTAGCACGAGCGAAGTGCTAGGTGAAAGAATTGGAACATCAGGAACGATGGAAGTGGCAGAGGCGATTTTTTCTGAATTAAAACAATTTCAAGAGCGAACAGGTATTGAATTGGCGTTTCAATGTTGCGAGCATTTAAATCGTGCTTTAGTAGTTGAAAGAGATGTAGCGATGAAATATCAATTTGAAATTGTAACAGTTACGCCTGTTAGATCAGCAGGTGGTGCATTAGCGACGTATGCGTATCACAATTTTAAAGATCCGGTAGTAATTGAGTTTATTACAGCAGATGCAGGAATGGATATCGGCGATACATTTATCGGTATGCATTTAAAGCATGTAGCTGTACCGGTTCGTACAAGTGTGAAGGAAATAGGAAGTGCGCATGTAACGATGGCGAAAACACGTGGGAAACTAATAGGCGGAGCACGTGCTGTTTATGCGGCAAACGAAGAAGCTATTCTTTGCCGTTAAACATGAAAAATTATAAAGTCTTATAACAGCTTTATATCGAAAGTTAAAAGGTATGTAGTCTGACTTTATAATAGAAGAAAGAAAAGACCAATTTTGGTCTTTTTTTTTCTTTTATGATATAGAAAGTCATGTTAGAATGTAGTTGAAAACATGAAGGTTCGAAAGAATTACAACCTGAATTTTCGTTTTTTCTGAATAAATGAGAAAAAACTATTGGGAATTGATGTAATTCGTTCAGAAAAGGGGGATTTTGGTGGATCATTTAAAACGTCAAGATGAAAAGGTATTTGCTGCAATTGAGGCAGAACTAGGAAGACAGCGTTCAAAGATTGAGTTAATTGCTTCGGAAAACTTCGTAAGTGAAGCAGTAATGGAGGCGCAAGGTTCTGTTTTAACGAATAAGTATGCTGAAGGATATCCTGGAAAACGTTACTATGGTGGTTGTGAACACGTAGACGTAGTAGAAGATATCGCACGTGATCGCGCGAAAGAAATTTTTGGCGCAGAGCATGTAAATGTTCAACCACATTCTGGTGCACAAGCGAACATGGCAGTATACTTCACGATTTTAGAGCAAGGCGATACAGTACTTGGTATGAATTTATCTCATGGTGGTCACTTAACACACGGAAGCCCTGTTAACTTCAGTGGAGTACAATATAATTTCGTAGAATATGGCGTGGATGCTGAATCTCACCGTATTAATTACGATGATGTATTAGCAAAAGCGAAAGAACATAAACCAAAATTAATCGTTGCAGGTGCAAGTGCATATCCTCGTGTTATCGATTTCAAACGATTCCGTGAGATTGCAGATGAAGTGGGAGCATACTTAATGGTTGATATGGCACATATCGCTGGTTTAGTAGCAGCTGGTTTACATCCAAATCCAGTACCACATGCACATTTCGTTACAACAACAACACATAAAACATTACGCGGCCCACGTGGTGGTATGATTTTATGTGAAGAACAATTTGCAAAACAAATTGATAAATCAATCTTCCCTGGTATTCAAGGTGGCCCGCTTATGCATGTAATTGCTGCAAAAGCTGTTGCATTTGGTGAGACACTACAAGATGATTTTAAAACATATGCACAAAATATCATTAATAATGCGAATCGTTTAGCTGAAGGCCTTCAAAAGGAAGGACTTACACTTGTTTCTGGTGGAACAGACAATCATTTAATCTTAATTGATGTTCGTAACTTAGAGATTACAGGTAAAGTAGCAGAGCACGTATTAGATGAAGTTGGTATTACAGTGAATAAAAATACGATTCCATTTGAAACGGCAAGCCCATTTGTAACAAGCGGCGTACGTATCGGTACAGCAGCGGTAACATCTCGTGGTTTCGGTTCAGAAGAAATGGATGAGATTGCAGCAATTATTGCTCATACATTAAAAAATCATGAGAATGAAGCTGAACTAGAAGAAGCGCGCAAACGTGTAGAAGCGTTAACGAGCAAATTCCCAATGTATACAAATCTATAATAGATTAAAAAAGACTGCTGAAACGTAATTGTTTTAGTAGTCTTTTTTTGTGGACATATATTGCTTTTAAAGTATGTATACAAATGATGAATAAATTTTGGCGATATAATGAAGGATACAGCTCCCATAATTGGTAAAGATACTAGATAGATTCATCGCAAAATCATGATTTTACCAAATTTGCCCTTGAATATTAGTAGCGTTTTCTTTACAATCGTAAATAGTGTAAAAAAGCGTGTAAACGCATGAATATCATCTAAAGGAGAGATTCACATGGGAAAACTGTATGTATTTGATCACCCGTTAATTCAACATAAGATTACATATATTCGCGATAAGAATACAGGTACGAAAGATTTTCGTGAATTAGTGGACGAAGTAGCAAGCTTAATGGCTTTCGAGATTACTCGTGACCTTCCACTTAAAGACATTGAAATTGAAACGCCTGTAAGCAAAGCGACAACAAAAGTGATCGCTGGTAAAAAACTTGGTTTAATTCCGATTTTACGTGCAGGTTTAGGAATGGTTGATGGAATTCTGAAATTAATTCCAGCAGCAAAAGTAGGACACGTTGGTTTATACCGTGACCCTGAAACATTGCAACCGGTAGAATACTATGTGAAACTTCCAACGGATGTAGAAGAGCGTGACTTTATCGTACTAGATCCAATGCTAGCAACAGGTGGTTCTGCGGCTGAAGCAATTAATTCTCTGAAAAAGCGCGGTGCAAAGCACATTAAATTAATGTGTATCGTAGCTGCTCCAGAAGGAGTAAAAGTAGTACAGGAAGAGCATCCTGATGTTGATATTTATATAGCAGCATTAGATGAGAAGTTAAATGACCATGGTTATGTAGTTCCAGGTCTTGGTGATGCTGGTGACCGTTTATTCGGAACGAAGTAAGACAACAGACGAGAGGGGGATTCCCCTCTCGTTTTTTTTCGCCCTCAGCGCACGGGGGAGGGGGAGATAAATATACAGGGTATATACAACATAAGTTATATACACATCACATATAATATAGAAGTCTTACGTCTAGAGAACACTATATTATGGAAGGAGAGCGCTATATCTTAAAAATATAATAGTGACAAACTTGTGAACATTTTCTTCTATTATAAAGAGAGATCTGTTAGAAATTGCATATCTCTAACCAGTATTTAGAAGGGGAACGTTTTCATTTTTGGGAGGAAATGCCTAATACTCAAATTTTTTGATTTTTTACGATTTCTCGTTGACACTGTTAATACCCTATTGTATGCTAACAACGGGGATAGATGGTAGGGCTTTCAGTGACAAAAATGCATCTATTCCGTGACGAAAATGTAAACTTTTTATTTTGTATAGAATTTATGCAGAAAAATGAGTTATTATTAACACATCGTGAATGAGGGTTACATATTGGAGGGATGAATCCTTGCAAAAAAACGATCGCAGCCATATAAAAGCGTATGCTTTAATGTCAGGAATACTTGCTCAGTTAGTTGGTTCTATTCTTATTGGAATCTTTGGTGGGCAATGGATTGATAATAAGGTTGGAACGTTTCCGTTGTTTCTTATTATAGGGTTATTACTCGGGTTAGGAACAGGGGTATACGCAATGATTCGACTCATTCAACATTACTATTCGGGAGAGCAATGATGATAGACGTACATGGACTTGTCCAAAGACAAAAGAAATATATGTACTACTTGCTTGCGCTTCTAGTGCTAGGATGGGGAATTACCTCTTACAAGGATGTATTTCTTGGGCTGATTATCGGAACGATTTTCAGTTTTCTTAGTTTGCGCATCATTGCACGTAGAACAGACAAGCTATTAGATCGCGTAACAAATGGAGAAAACGTGAAGTTTAAGGCGACAGCGGTAAGTACATATTCAAGATTCGCCACGATTGGGTTATTAATTTTATTTGCAGCCAAATATCAAGAGTTAATTGCGATGTGGGGCTTAGGTGTAGGATTGCTGACAGGATACCTTGTCATGATCATAGATTTTCTTTATTTAGAGTATACGAGCAGGGAAGAGAGGTGAATTACTAGTGGAACACGGTAAATTAGTTAAATTTCTAGGTTTAACGTTCGATTTGTCATCAGTTATGATGGTTACTGTAGCAGCAGTTATTGTTTTCTTAATCGCTGTTATCGGAACTCGCAGCTTAGCGCTTCGCCCAACCGGAATGCAAAATTTCATGGAATGGGTGTTTGACTTCGTGAAAGGGATTATCAATAGTACGATGGACTGGAAAACAGGTGGACGTTTCTTAACGCTTGGCGTTACGCTTATCATGTTTATCATCGTATCGAACTTCCTTGGTTTACCATTCATGTATTCAACAGTTGAGGCTGGCGAACATATTGCATGGTGGAGATCACCAACGTCTGATCCAGCAGTTGCATTAACATTAGCCGTGATGGTAGTTACCCTCACCCATTATTATGGAATTAAGATGAAGGGTACGAAAGAATATGCTAAAGGTTATTTCCAACCTATGAAATTCTTATTCCCATTAAAGGTTATTGAGGAGTTTGCTAACACATTAACGTTAGGTCTTCGTTTATTTGGTAACATTTATGCAGGTGAAATCTTATTAGGATTACTTGCTAAGTTAGGCGGAGCATCATTCTTTGGAGCATTAGGTGCACTTGTACCGATGTTAGCATGGATGGGATTCAGTGTATTCGTTGGATCAATCCAGTCATTTATTTTCGTAATGTTAACGATGGTTTATATGGCTCATAAAGTAAGCCATGACCATTAATATAATTTTAAGTAAGAAAAAATTTATTTTTTTATAATACAAAGGAGGACAAATTAAATGAGTTTAGGTGTAATCGCAGCTGCAATTGCAATTGGTTTATCAGCATTAGGTGCAGGTATTGGTAACGGTCTTATCGTATCACGTACAATCGAAGGTGTTGCTCGTCAACCAGAATTAAAAGGCGCACTTCAAACAATTATGTTCATCGGGGTTGCTTTAGTTGAGGCACTTCCAATCATCGGTGTAGTTATTGCTTTCATCGTAATGAACAAATAAGGGAGACTCCCCTTACATAGATGGCGAAGAGTGTTTTTTTGAACTTTCTTCGCCATTGCTTTATGAACGAAATGTATGTCTTTTTTTTTCATAGGATCAATTTAGATATTTTGAAGGGAGTGAATCCTTGTGCCAACTTTATTATTAGGTGCTTCCATTCCATTTGGAACGATTGCTTATACATTGTTCGTTTTCTTACTTCTATTAGTAATGCTACGCAAATTTGCGTGGGGTCCTTTAATGGGAATTATGAAAGAACGTGAAGAGCATGTTACTAATGAAATCGACGCTGCAGAAAGAAGTAACACTGAAGCGAAGAAGTTAGTAGAAGAACAACGTGAAATGTTAAAACAATCGCGTGTTGAAGCACAAGAGTTAATCGAAAGAGCGAAAAAACAAGCTGTAGATCAAAAAGATGTTATTGTTGCTGCTGCGAAAGAAGAAGCAGAATCAATTAAAACATCTGCTGTACAAGAAATTCAACGCGAAAAAGAGCAAGCGATTGCTGCTTTACAAGAACAAGTCGCTTCTTTATCTGTTCAAATTGCTTCTAAAGTAATTGAAAAAGAGTTAAAAGAAGAAGATCAAGTGAAGTTAATTCGCGATTATATTAAAGAAGTAGGAGAAGCGCGATGAGCAATGGGATTGTAGCAAAACGTTATGCTGTCGCTCTTTTCAAAATTGCAAAAGAAAAACACGTATTAGAAATGTTTGAAGAGGAATTACGCCTTGTACAAAACGTTTATGTAAAGAACGGAGAACTACATAGCTTTTTAACGCAACCGAACATTTCAAAAGAGCAGAAGAAAACGTTTCTTGCAAACGTATTCGCATCTGTTTCTGAATCTATTTTAAATACGTTATATATTTTAATTGATAACAAGCGTATTGATATTCTACCTGAAATTGCAGATGAATATGTTGTTCTTGCTAATGAAGAACGTAACGTAGCGGATGCAACTGTATATTCTATTCGTCTTCTATCAGAAGACGAAAAACTTAACATTGCAGAAGCATTTGCAAAAAAAACAGGAAAAGATGCAATTCGCGTGAAAAATGTTGTAGATGAAGATTTACTAGGCGGCATTAAAGTACGTATTGGAAATCGCATTTACGACGGAAGCTTACAAGGAAAATTAGCACGTATTCAGCGTGAATTAATGAAGAATAGATAGGGGTGAAGCACATGAGCATCAGAGCTGAAGAAATTAGCGCACTGATAAAGCAACAAATCGAGAACTATCAGTCTGAAATCGAAGTTAGTGATGTTGGTACAGTTATCCAAGTTGGTGACGGTATTGCGCGTGCTCATGGTCTTGATAACGTTATGGCTGGTGAACTTGTAGAGTTCTCTAACGGCGTTATGGGACTAGCACAAAACTTAGAGGAAAACAACGTAGGTATCATTATCTTAGGACCTTACACAGAAATCCGTGAAGGTGACGAAGTTCGTCGTACTGGTCGCATCATGCAAGTACCAGTAGGAAAAGAACTAATCGGTCGTGTTGTAAACCCATTAGGTCAACCAGTTGATGGTTTAGGCCCAATCAATACAACAAACACTCGTCCAATCGAAAGTCCAGCACCAGGTGTAATGGATCGTAAATCTGTTCATGAGCCACTTCAAACAGGTATTAAAGCGATCGATGCTCTTGTACCAATTGGCCGTGGTCAACGTGAGTTAATCATCGGTGACCGTCAAACAGGTAAAACAGCAGTTGCACTTGATACAATCATTAACCAAAAAGATGAAGATATGGTTTGTATCTATGTAGCTATCGGACAAAAAGAATCAACTGTACGTAACGTAGTAGAAACACTACGTAAGCACGGTGCATTAGATTACACAATCGTTGTAACTGCATCAGCTTCTCAACCAGCTCCATTATTATACCTAGCTGCTTATGCTGGTGTAACAATGGGTGAAGAGTTCATGTACAATGGTAAACACGTATTAGTAGTATATGATGACTTATCTAAACAAGCAGCGGCTTACCGTGAGCTTTCATTACTATTACGTCGTCCTCCAGGTCGTGAAGCATATCCAGGGGATGTATTCTACTTACATTCTCGTTTATTAGAGCGTGCAGCAAAATTAAGTGATGCAAGAGGCGGCGGTTCTTTAACTGCACTACCTTTCATCGAAACACAAGCAGGGGACGTATCAGCTTACATCCCAACCAACGTAATCTCTATTACGGATGGACAAATCTTCTTACAATCTGACCTATTCTTCTCTGGCGTACGTCCAGCGATCGATGCGGGTACTTCTGTATCTCGTGTAGGTGGATCTGCTCAGATTAAAGCAATGAGTAAAGTATCAGGTACACTTCGTCTTGACCTTGCATCTTACCGAGAGTTAGAAGCGTTCGCTCAGTTCGGTTCTGACCTTGATAAAGCAACACAAGCGAAATTAAACCGTGGTGCTCGTACAGTTGAGGTATTAAAACAAGGATTACACAAACCGTTACGTGTAGAGAAACAAGTTATCATTCTTTACGCTTTAACACGTGGATTCCTAGATGATATCCCAGTAGTAGATATCACTCGTTTCGAAGAAGAATTCCATGCTTGGTTAGATTCAAATGCAGCTGACTTATTAAGCGAAATTCGCACAACTAAGAAACTTGCGGATGACGACAAATTTGCAGCAGCAATTAACGGATTTAAAAAGGTATTCGTAGCTTCTGAATAATAATGAAAAGTGAAGTCGACTGTTCAGCCCCATCGGCTAAGGTTCTTTTCCACAAAAGGTGCTTTCTACCTTTTGGTGGGGAAGGTTCTTAGACGAAAGGGGCTAGGAGACGGAACTAGATAAATAAAAGCGGAAGCGGCTCGTCCTGAATGTGAGGGGGATGGAGCTTCTGACGAAGAGGCGGTTTTTGCCTCGTAGGAAGAAGTGAAGCCACCGAGCATTCAAGCCGCTGGAGCTAGATCATATAAAAGGCATCTCAGCTTTTGAGATTGCTGACGGTTATGTAAAGGAAAAGAGTAGGTGCACCTATTCTTTTCCTTCAATCATGAGCAAGAATATCTTGCAACGTAGATTAGGAAGAGGATTCTTACTAATCGTGCCAACTTCCGGAAAAAAGGTGGTGAAAACCTGTGGCATCTTTACGCGATATAAAAGCGAAGATTAACTCGACAAAGAAAACGAGTCAAATTACGAAAGCGATGGAGATGGTATCTGCATCTAAGTTAAACCGTGCAGAGCAAAATGCTAAATCTTTCGTTCCGTATATGGAAAAGATTCAAGAAGTAGTAGCGAGCATTGCGCAAGGAAGTAAAGGGATTAATCATCCAATGCTAAATGCGCGTCCTGTAAAGCGTACAGGATACATCGTTATTACATCTGATCGCGGACTAGCAGGTGGTTATAACAGTAACGTATTACGTACAGTAAGTAACGTAATTCGTGAACGTCATAATATGGATTCAAACCAATATTCAATTATTGTGCTTGGACGACTAGGACGTGATTATTTAAAACGTCGCGGCTTTAACATCATTGATGAAGTAGTTGGATTATCTGACCACCCATCATTTGTTGATATTAAAGATATTGCTTCTCGAGCAATTGCGATGTTCGCAGATGGTGCTTATGATGAGCTGTACATTTACTACAATCATTATGTAAGTAAAATTTCACAAGAAGTAACGGAAAATAAAATTTTACCGCTTACGGATGTGGCGTCTGACAAACCGACGACAGCTTATGAATTCGAACCTTCTGAAGAAGAAATTTTAAAAGTATTATTGCCACAATACGCAGAAAGCTTAGTGTACGGTGCATTACTAGACGGTAAAGCAAGTGAGCACGCGGCGCGTATGACAGCAATGAAGAGTGCTACAGACAACGCAATGGAAGTTATCGATTCACTTACACTTTCATTCAACCGTGCACGTCAAGCAGCGATTACGCAAGAAATTACGGAAATCGTTGGTGGAGTAGCAGCGTTAGAATAGTAATAAAAAGCGTAGGCGGTTCGTTCAGAATGAGAGGGGGATGGAGCTTTTGACGTAGAGGCGATTTGTGCCTCGCAGGAAAAAGCGAAGCCACCGAACATTCTAACCGCTGGAGCTAGATTCAATAAAAAGCGTAGGCGGCTCGTCCAGAACAGGAGAGTCGCGTAAGCTATAAACTAATAAAAATTAAAAGCCGACTTCTCTTAGAAAGCTGGCTAATTAAAAGAAAGCTAGGAGGGAACCCGATGAATAAAGGGCGCGTTACGCAAATCATGGGTCCGGTTGTAGACGTTAAGTTTGATGGCGGAAAGCTACCAGAAATCTACAACGCCCTTACGGTAAAACAAAGCAACGAAAACGGAGCAAGCATTAACTTAACATTTGAAGTTGCACTTCATTTAGGTGATGACACAGTTCGTACAGTTGCGATGTCTTCCACAGATGGACTTGTTCGTGGCACAGAAGTAGAAGATACTGGTAAAGCAATCTCTGTACCAGTTGGTGATGCAACACTTGGTCGTGTATTTAACGTATTAGGTGATGCAATTGACTTAGATGGTGAAGTTCCTGCCGATGTACGTCGTGATCCAATTCACCGTCAAGCGCCTGCATTCGAAGAATTATCTACTAAAGTAGAAATTCTTGAAACTGGTATTAAAGTAGTAGATTTACTTGCCCCTTACATTAAGGGTGGTAAGATCGGTCTATTCGGTGGTGCCGGTGTAGGTAAAACAGTATTAATTCAGGAATTAATTAACAACATCGCACAAGAACACGGTGGTATCTCTGTATTCGCTGGTGTAGGTGAGCGTACTCGTGAAGGTAACGACTTATACCACGAAATGAGCGATTCTGGCGTAATTAAGAAAACTGCGATGGTATTCGGACAAATGAACGAGCCACCTGGAGCACGTCAACGTGTTGCATTAACAGGCTTAACAATGGCTGAACATTTCCGTGATGAGCAAGGACAAGACGTACTATTGTTCATCGATAACATCTTCCGTTTCACGCAAGCAGGTTCTGAAGTATCTGCCCTTCTTGGTCGTATGCCATCTGCGGTAGGTTACCAACCAACACTTGCAACTGAAATGGGTCAATTACAAGAGCGTATTACATCTACAAATAAAGGGTCTATCACGTCTATCCAAGCGGTATACGTACCAGCCGATGACTATACGGATCCAGCACCAGCTACAACGTTCGCTCACTTAGACGCAACAACAAACTTAGAGCGTCGTTTAACACAAATGGGTATTTACCCAGCCGTAGATCCATTAGCATCTACATCTCGTGCACTTTCTCCAGAAATCGTAGGAGAAGAGCATTATGAAGTAGCTCGTCAAGTACAGCAAACTTTACAACGTTATAAAGAGCTTCAAGATATCATCGCTATCTTAGGTATGGATGAGTTATCTGAAGAAGATAAGTTAGTTGTACATCGTGCTCGTCGTATTCAATTCTTCTTATCTCAAAACTTCCACGTAGCTGAGCAGTTTACAGGTCAAAAAGGTTCTTACGTACCTGTAAAAAATACAGTTAGTGGTTTCAAAGAAATTCTAGAAGGAAAATATGATGACCTTCCAGAAGATGCATTCCGTCTTGTTGGTAGCATTGAAGAAGTTATTGAAAACGCGAAGAAAATGATGGCGTAAGGCCTTAGGAGGGACGAATTATGAAGACATTTCCAGTCAGTATTGTAACTCCTGATGGACCGGTTTACGAAAAAGAAGTAGAAATGGTAAGTGTAAAAGCAGAGAGTGGGGAAATGGGGATCTTACCAGGTCACATTCCAACTGTTGCACCGTTAAAAATTAGTGCAGTTCGTCTGAAACATGATGGGCACACTGATTATGTAGCAGTAAGCGGTGGCTTTATCGAAGTTCGTCCAGATAAAGTAACTGTATTATCATCATCTGCTGAAGAAGCAAACCATATCGACATCCATCGTGCAAATGAATCGAAACGTCGCGCTGAGCAACGTATGCAAGAGAAACAAGCACATGTTGACTTTAGACGTGCAGAAATGGCCTTGCAGCGTGCTGTGAACCGTTTAAACGTTTCTGATATGAAGTAAAAAAACCGTAAAGGCTTTGCCTTTACGGTTTTTTTTATAAATGATAGTTCATGAATAATTTTACAAAAATGGTATAATTATATTGATGTTTGTATAAGTAGAGAATGTACAACAATTTATATTTCATAAAGGGGATGAATCAATGATCGGTGAAATGAAACGAGAAGCGTTGCACTCTTTAAAAGGCAAATGGGGACTAGGTGTTGGATCAACGATTTTATATTTTATTTTAAGTTATGTTGTTTCAATGGCCGCAATGCTTATACTTTTAATTCCAGGACTTATTATATTTTTCTTATTCGCTGGTTTAACAGGCTCACTTGAAGAGGAAACAATATCAATCGGAGCAGGTGTTACATTTGGGATCTTTTATTGCATAATGATCATTTTGAGTAATGCATCATACGGTATTACATCATACGGTTATACGAATGTATTGCTACAAATTAGCAAACGAGAAAGTGCAAAAGTAGATCACTTATTTGAAGGGTTTCGTGGTTTTAAAAGAATGATGAAAACAATGTGGGCAATGCTTGCGATTTTGTTATATACAGGTACATGGATTCCGATGTTGTTACTAGGTTTATTCGCGTTTTTGGGTGAAGAAGGGAATACGTCGTTTGCAATTGCTTTCTTCGTATTATTAGCTATTTCAATTGTCGGCATGATTGTAATGTATTTTTCTTATGCGATGACGTATTATGTGATGATTGAAAATCCAGATTATAGCGTTTCACAGGCGATGAAAGAAAGTAAGAATCTTATGAAGGGACATAAACTAGATTTATTTCTTCTATGGCTTAGCTTCATAGGGTGGGCTATTTTAGCGATTCTTACTCTTGGAATAGGGTTTCTTTGGCTTAGTCCATATGTAGGTACAACGACAGCACATTTTTATCGCTATATTGCAAAAGGTGAATTGCAGTAGGAACATGCTATACTAATAGAATTGTTACGTATTGGAGGCTAATTATGATTAGTGATTTAAAAGGAGAAGCGCTAGATTCACTAGAAGGAAAATGGGGCTTAGCTGTTGGGGCAACATTACTTATTTCGATTCTTACTTCAGTTTTTAGTTTTAGTATTCAGTTCATTCTCTCTCAGGTTTGGGAGTGGAAAGAAGTGAATAGCTCACTCTCAATAGAGGTTATTACAATATTGCTGGTGGGGCCTTTAACGCTAGGGGGTTATTGTTTAGCGCTACATATAATTCGTGAAAAAGAAGCGCGTATTGGGCATATATTCAGATGGTTTACAGAAGGAAGTAAGTTTATAAAGTCATTTTTATTATATATAGTAGTAAACATTTATATTTTCTTATGGTGCTTACTATTTATTATTCCAGGCATTATTAAATCATTTTCTTATGCGATGACGTATTTTATTATAAATGATCATCCTGAGTATTCAATAAATCAAGCTATTACAGAAAGTCGTCGTATGATGGCTGGACATAAGATGGAGTATTTCATTTTATGTTTAAGTTTTATTGGTTGGTTTATATTAAGTTGTATTACATTAGGGATTGGATTTTTATGGTTGATTCCATATTTTTATACAACGGCAGCAGCTTTTTACGAAGAGATTGCAGAGGAATATTACGAAAAAAAAATTCCAACACTTTAAAAAAACACCCAGTGTGAACTATTGGTTCATACTGGGTGTTTTTTGTAAAAATTTTATAAACTGTTTACTCGTTAGAGGTTTACTGAAATAGTAACCTTGCATGTATTTACAGTTGTTTTTTTGCAGAAACTTAAGCTGTTTTTCTGTTTCAATTCCTTCAGCAACGACAGAGAGATTTAAAGTATTTGCAAGAGAAAGGATAGTGGAAACGATGGCTCTCTCTTCAGGTCGATGATCGGCTAGTTGTGTAAATTCTTTTGGTACCTTTAATGTATCGATAGGGAAAATTGATAAATAAGCAAGAGAAGAGTAGCCGGTACCGAAGTCATCAAGGGACGTTTGAATACCATATTCTTTTAATTGCTTTAGTCTCGATAATGTTTCCTTTTCATCAATCATCGCAATTCGTTCTGTTAGTTCAAGTGTTACATCTTTCGGGTCAATCTTTACGTCCTTTAGTATTCGTGAAATATTTTCGATGAATTGATTTTGTGTAAATTCTTTCGCTGATAAATTGACACTCATTTTTAAGTTTGTGTATCCAAAACTTTGCCATATTTTTAGTTGACGACAAGATTCTTGTAGCACCCAATGTCCAAGTGGGATGACCTGCGGAGTCTCTTCCACAATTGGAATGAACTCACATGGTGAAATGTCACCTAATAGTGGATGTTTCCAACGTATTAATGCTTCAGCACCGATAATTTTATTTGTTGTCGTATCAATTTGTGGTTGATAGACGAGATGAAATTCGTTGTTTACTAAAGCGAGTGGCAAATCTTTTTCGATTCGAGCTTTACGTTCCATTTTCTTATATAGTTCTTTCGTGTAAAGAGAGCTACGATTTTTCCCTTTATTTTTTGCCTCATACATGGCCATATCGGCATGTTGTAAAATAGACAGTGGGTCTTCTCCTGCTTCAGGGTATATGGCAATCCCGATACTCGGTGAGATTCGTAAATGTTGATTTTCGATTTCGAATGGTTCGTTCATGGCTACTACAATCATATCAGCTATCCTTTTTACATCTGTCCTTTTTTGATAATTTTCGATAAGGATTGTGAACTCATCCCCAGCTAACCGGGCAAGTTTCATATTCTGTGTTGATATTCGTTCGAGCCTTTTTGCTACTGCAATTAATAAGAGATCTCCTACCCGGTGACCGAGTGTATCATTAATAACTTTAAAGCGATCTAGGTCTAGAAACATAACAGCAAAAGGTCTTTTCGATATTTTTGCTCGTGCAATTGCTTCTTCTAACTGCTGATGAAATGAACGGCGATTTGCAAGTTCCGTTAAAGTATCGTGATATGCTAGGAAATTAATTTGTTCTTGTTGATGCTTGCTTTCTGTAATATCTTTAATCATTAAATAGGCCCCAGAAATATGCTCCTTTAAAAAGATGGGAACAGCTGTAACATGCAAGTAGTAAATATCTCTATTTTTATGATATGCCCGTATTTCTAAAGAAATAGATTTCCCTTTTTTAACGTGACGAAAGGCATTAATGATCTCTTCCAAATCTTCTTCATACATAAGTGAATAGTATGGTTGGTTTAATAATTCATTCGTTTGATAACCGAGTAAAGTAGTTCCAGCGTTGTTCACATTGAGGAAATTACCGTACAAATCTAATGTGAAAATTGGATCTGGATGATGCTCGTATAAAGATTTAAACATTTGTTGGTTATGATATAACTCATTTTTTTGTTCTACTAAATCTTCTGTACGTAGTTCGATTTGTTTCTCGAGTTCTAAACTGAATTGCATTTGTGCTAGCAATAATATTTTATTTTGTCTTCGAACTAACGTATGGCGTATGAGAACGAAGGCGAAAGTTACTATAAGTCCAATTACTACGATAGGTGCAAAAACATTTTCGACCAATATAAAAACAATAAGCATCACTACAGAAATATACGGTAATGATAATCGGATTGATTCACCCACTTGAGGTGTTAGTAATACTTGTTCTTGTTTTTCAGGCTCTTTTGTGTGAAGTATACAAGCGATTGCTACTAATACTAGGGTTACTTGATATAATGGGGCAACTGTGAACATAGAGTGCTCGGGCTGGAAGTATTTGATATAAGCATAAATAGCATCCGTAGTAGCATACAAAATTAAAGAGCTGCCAAGAAGAGCGCCAACTTGTTTTGGTAGTAAGAATAATGGCCTGAATAAGAGGTTGATTCCTATTAAAAGAAAAAGTAAATCAGCCATTGGATACGTGAGTTGAACAAACATGTCGATATATGATGTTGTAAAAATATGAATGGTTCTTTCAATAAGCAAATAGTAGCTTAAAGTAAATTGAGCTGTAACAATAATACAAATATCACATATCGTAAAAAGCTGCTCCAATAAGTCTCGGCCATAAATAATTTCATATAGAAAGGCAAATGCAAAGCTAATTAAAAATAATAAGTAAAAAAAGTCTGATGGATCAACGAATGTATAGTAGTCATGCAAAATTAAGCGTTGATAAGAAACTACTATATCGCCGATAAAATAAGAGAAAGATCCGATAGTTAATATCATCCAAAATAAACGAGCTAACCCTTGTTTCATATTGGAAAAGTAAAATATATAACTACAAATTGTAATATCAATTAATATGGTACTTATTCCAGTTAATATTTGAAATGGAAGTGCGTATTCATATAAAAAAGGCATTGATACGTAATGAATAGTTATATACAACAATGCAATGCTTATTAGAATACTTACATGTGTTTGTTTTTTCATTTATATCACCCACTGTATATACATAAGAACCACCTTTTTGTAGTTTATGTTTTTTAGGATTGCTTGAAAAACATATAGAACTTCTATATTTATTTTACACATTTATTATGAGTTGTAAAAATAGATTTGCTCAGTAAGTATTAATTGTTGTTTCTGTTCCCAATATATCGACATAGGAATTTGAAGTTTGCTATAATGAATTAAATAGTTGCATTATTTAGAAAAATTTAAAAATAATAAATAATGCAAGTAAGACATATTGTTTACTATGTGAACTTGTTCTTAATTCAGGGGGGAGGGTTTCACAATGGCAAGTGTATATGAAAATAGTTATATGATCGTTTTGATTTTCTTGCTATTAGGTATATTGCTGCCGGTAGTGGCTCTTACATTAGGAAAAATGCTGCGTCCAAATAAACCGAGTGCAGCGAAAGCGACGACGTATGAGAGTGGAATTGAGCCTTTTCATGATGCAAATATTCGGTTTCATGCTCGTTATTATATTTTCGCTTTATTGTTCGTCATCTTTGATGTAGAAACTTTATTTTTATACCCATGGGCTGTTGCATATGACAAGCTGGGTTTATTTGCACTGATTGAAATGCTCATTTTTGTTGTGATGTTGCTAGTTGGATTAGCGTATGCTTGGAAAAAGAAGGTGTTACAATGGTTATAAATTTTGAGGAATTACACCCGCGGGATCGAGCGGAATTAGAAAGAAATATCTTTTTTTCTACATTGGAACAGTTGAAGGGATGGGCGCGGAGCAACTCTTTATGGCCGATGACATTTGGACTGGCATGCTGTGCGATTGAAATGATGGGAGTAGGCTCATCACATTACGATTTAGATCGATTTGGGTCATTTTTTCGGACTTCACCAAGACAATCAGATGTCATGATTGTGTCAGGAACGGTAACGAAGAAAATGGCGCCTATTGTTCGGCGCTTATATGATCAAATGCCTGAACCAAAGTGGGTAATTGCGATGGGATCTTGTGCAACAGCCGGTGGTCCGTATGTGAATTCGTATGCTGTTGTGAAAGGTGTAGATCAAATTGTACCAGTTGATGTGTATATTCCTGGATGCCCTCCAAATCCTGCTGCTTTAATTTATGGAATTAATAAATTAAAAGAAAAAATTCGTTACGAGGCGAGGACCGGGAAGCAGGTGACGAATAAATGAGTGATCCAAATAAAGACTTAGAAAGTATGAAAAGAGAAGCAGCCCGTCATGCGAAAGAGGAAGCGCGAAAACGTCTTGCTGCGAAACATGAGGCGGAAATGTCTAAACTTGAAGGAGAACATCGAGAAAAAGAGAAAGCGCTACCAAAAGATAAGGGGATTAATGTAGAAGAAGCGAAGGCGAAAGCCGCAGCAGCCGCCAAAGCGAAAGCAGCGGCATTAGCGAAGCAGAAGCGAGAAGGAAACGAAGAAGTAACGGACGAAGAAAAAGTCAAAGCGAAGGCGAAAGCC
>NZ_JBALMG010000043.1:61444-81231 GCF_036963225.1 Bacillus sp. JJ783
GTAACGGACGAAGAAAAAGTCAAAGCGAAGGCGAAGGCTGTAGCAGCTGCAAAAGCAAAAGCGGCAGCGTTGGCGAAAGTGAAAGCCTCACAAGGTGATGGGGATTCTGGAGATGAGAAAGCAAAGGCAATTGCAGCCGCGAAAGCGAAAGCCACTGCTGCGGCAAGGGCAAAGGGAGCTGTAAATAAGATAGAAGATGAACCGCAGCAGGAAGAACCATCAGTTAACCAACCACATTTAAATCGCTATGTGGAGATTGTTAAGGAGAAGATAGGGGAATATGCATTAGTAGATTCCTATATTAATAAGCTTTCAAAAGATGTTCCAACGCTTGTGGTGGAGCCTTCAAAATATTATGAAGTGATGGAATTAATGCGATTCCATGAGGGACTTGCTTTTGATTATATGTCAGAGCTACATGCGACGGATTTTGTGACACATATGGAAGTGTATGTTCATTTATTTTCATATGGAAAGAAACAGTCAGTAGCAGTGAAGGTAAAGCTGGATAGGGAAGCGCCGCAAGTAGAATCGGTGACGCCGCTTTGGAAAGGGGCAGATTGGCCGGAGCGTGAAGCGTATGATTTGCTCGGTATTGTATTTGAAGGTCATCCTAATTTATCTCGCATTTTAATGCCAGATGATTGGGTAGGGTATCCGCTTAGGAAAGATTATGAACCGTATGATGTGGAGGTGTAGCTTGTGATCCGTACGGAAGAGATGCTCTTAAATGTAGGACCGCAGCACCCGAGTACACATGGTGTGTTTCGGCTTGTAATTAAGATTGACGGGGAAATTATTAAAGAGGCTACACCGGTTATCGGATATTTGCATCGCGGAACAGAAAAGATCGCTGAGAGCTTACAATATACGCAAATTATCCCGTATACAGATCGAATGGACTATTTATCAGCAATGACGAATAATTACGTCCTTTGCCATGCTGTAGAGACGATGATGGATCTTGAGATTCCGGAGCGTGCTGAATATTTACGGGTGCTTGCGATGGAGCTTGGGAGAGTTGCGAGTCATCTCGTCTGGTGGGGGACGAACTTGCTTGATATAGGAGCGGTTAGCCCGTTTCTATACGCCTTTCGTGAACGAGAGATGATTATAAATTTATTAACTGAATTGTGCGGTGCAAGGCTTACTTTCAACTATATGAGAGTTGGCGGCGTGAAGTGGGATGCGCCAGACGGCTGGATTGAAAAGGTGAAAGAGTTTGTTCCATATATGAGAGAGCAATTGGCAGGTTACCACGATCTCGTTAGCGGAAATGAAATTTTCTTAAATCGTGTGAAAGGCGTTGGCGTATATAACGCCGAAGAGGCAATTTCATATTCTTTAAGCGGAGCGAATTTACGGTGCACGGGGGTAAAATGGGATCTTCGTAAAGATGAGCCGTATTCTATTTATGATCGTTTTGACTTTGATGTTCCTGTTGGGAGCGTGGGAGATGCTTGGGATCGCTACGTTTGCCGGATGGAGGAAATTGAGGAGTCATTGAAAATTATTGAGCAAGCAGCCGAGCAGTTCCCGAAAGACGGCGCTGTGCTGGCGAAAGTCCCGAAAATTATTAAGGCACCTAAGGGAGAAGCGTTCGTCCGTATAGAGTCACCACGCGGGGAGATTGGATGTTATATTGCTAGTGATGGAAAGAAAGAGCCGTACCGTTTGAAATTTCGTAGACCGTCTTTTTATAATTTGCAAATCTTACCGAAATTATTGAAAGGTGAAAATATCGCCAATTTAATTACGATTTTAGGTGGGGTTGATATTGTACTTGGGGAGGTTGACGGCTAATGATTGAGACGCTCTTACAATCACCTTCAAGCTGGACGAATTTCTTCATTTTTTTCGGGTTAGCGGTGCTTCTATTATTTGCAGTCCTTGGCTTCGTTACATACGGTATTTTGGCAGAACGGAAAGTGATGGGATTTATGCAAGGACGGATTGGGCCAAACCAAGTTGGGGGCCGGTTCGGTTTACTCCAAACGGTAGCTGATGTTTTGAAACTATTGTTAAAAGAAGATAGCATTCCGAAAGCTGCTGATAAACCGTTGTTTATATTAGCGCCTGTTATTGCATTCGCACCAGCATTTATGGTGCTTGCGGTTATCCCGTTTACTGATAAATTTCAGTTCGCGGATATTGGCGTAGGGTTACTGTATTACATTGCTGTTTCTGGGATTACGACGATCGGAGTTGTAACTGGGGGATGGGCATCAAATAATAAATATTCCCTTTTAGGAGGGATGCGTGCGGCGGCGCAAATGATTTCTTATGAGATTCCACTTGTGATGAGTGTAATTGGTGTCGTTTTGTTAGCTGGTAGCCTTAATTTAAATGAAATTGTAGCGGCGCAAGAGAAGGTATGGTACATTTTCGCACAGCCAATCGGTTTCGTCATTTTCTTAATCGCGGCAGTTGCAGAGTTAAATAGGACACCGTTTGATTTACCCGAAGCGGAGTCAGAACTTGTTTCAGGATATCATACGGAATACTCAGGGTTTCGCTGGGCGTTTTTCATGCTTTCAGAGTATGTATATTTTTTCGGAATGGCATCTTTAATTACAGTACTCTTTTTAGGCGGATGGAATCCAGTTATGTTCCTTGGATTTATTCCAGGAGCCGTATGGTTTGCTTTGAAATTCAGCAGTGTGGTCTTTCTATTAATTTGGTTCCGCGTTACGTTTCCGCGTATAAGAGGTGACCAGTTAATGGAGTTTGGCTGGAAAGTATTATTACCGATCGCGCTTGCAAATATTTTCTTAACGGCATTGATTAAGGAGCTATTCTTCTAATCTATAAAGGGGGTGCCAGTAAGAGATGAAAGGACTATTTAAAGGGTTAAAATATACGCTTAGTAATTTGAGTAAGAAAAAGGTGACGTATGATTATCCGAATCAACCGTTGCCATTACCAGACCGCTTTCGGGGTATTCAAAAGTTTTATCCAGAGAAATGTATTGTTTGTAATCAGTGTTCCAACATTTGTCCGACAGATTGCATTCAATTAACGGGAAAAAAACATCCTGATCCTACGAAAAAAGGAAAAATTATCGACACGTACGATATTAATTTTGAAATTTGTATTCTTTGCGATTTATGTACAGAAGTTTGCCCGACAGAGGCGATTGTAATGACAAATAACTTTGAACTCGCAGAGTATTCACGTGATGATTTATTTAAAAATTTGCAGTGGCTTGACGAGAACGACGAGAACGTCAGGAAGGAGAATAAAGCATGAATGGCGAGTTTGTAGCTTTCTTTATATTATCCTTGTCTGCGATTATCGGTGGTGTTCTTATGCTGAATTTAACGAAAGTAATGCATATGATGTTGGCCCTTGTGCTTACATTCCTTAGTATTGCGGGTGTGTACTTTCTTTTATCAGCTGAATTTATCGGAGTTGCACAAATTTTACTTTACTCTGGTGCGATCACTATTATTATGATTTTTGGCATTATGTTAACGAAACATAACGCGGAAAATGAATCGCGCCTTACTCTTCGAAAGTGGATTATCTTCTTTGCGGTTGTAGCATTTGGAGCAGTTATGTATTTCGCTGTTAATAGTATCGATTTTTCAAATCAAAGCACACAAGGAAGTTTACCTCTCCATGAAAACAACACACTTCAAATCGGTACACTTCTCTATTCAAAATATATTATTCCATTTGAGTTAACCTCAGTTATTTTACTTGTAGCACTTGTAGGAGCGATTATCCTTGCGAAGAAGGATGAGGGAGAGGAGGATTCCCATGAGTAGCGTTCCAGCTTCTGCGTATTTAACACTTGCGATTATTTTGTTTTGCATCGGCTTATTTGGAGCTTTAACAAAGCGAAATACAGTAATTGTATTAGTTTGTATCGAATTGATGCTTAACGCGGCCAATTTAAATTTAGTAGCGTTTAGTAAATTAGGCTTGTTTCCGAATTTAACAGGACAAATTTTTTCGCTGTTTACGATGTCTGTAGCGGCAGCGGAGGCAGCGGTAGGTCTTGCGATTTTGATTGCTTTGTACCGTAATCGCCCGACAGTTCATGTAGATGAGATGGATACGCTCAAAGGATAGCATTGTGACCGAAAAGGGGGAAGGAAACAATGATCGATTATGCATGGCTCATACCGCTTTTCCCGCTTGTTTCGTTTTTGTTACTTATTGTGTTCGGGAAGAAAATTAGAGAGGGAAGTAGTGTACTAGGTATTTTCTTTACCTTTCTCTCCTTTATATCCGCGGTAGTGGTACTAATAGAACGGTTTTCATCCGAGGCAGTGAAGCATAAGTGGGTATGGCTTAGGGTAGGAGATATAGATATATCATTTGGTTTTGAAGTTACCGCATTAGGAGCTTTAATGTTGTTTATCGTTACGCTTGTGAGCTTTCTTGTACATGTGTACTCAAAAGGTTATATGAAAGGTGACGCCAGATTATCAACCTTTTATGCATATTTAGGGCTCTTTACCTTTGCGATGCTTGGGCTAGTTATATCGACGAATTTATTACAGCTTTATATATTTTGGGAGTTAGTCGGCCTTGGTTCGTTTTTACTTATCGGTTTTTATTTCTTTAAAGAAGAAGCGAAGGCTGCTGCGAAAAAGGCTTTTATTATGACACGCATTGGGGATGTTGGGCTATTTGTTGGGATGATTTTAATTTTTTGGCACGCAGGTAGTTTTGAATATGACGCGATTTTTAAAGCGATTCATACGGGCGACCTCTCTCCTTCTATGATTACAATAACGGCGATATTAATTTTTATCGGTGCGATGGGGAAATCGGGTCAGTTCCCGCTTCATACATGGTTGCCAGATGCAATGGAAGGACCGACGCCTGTTTCGGCGCTTATTCACGCGGCAACGATGGTTGCGGCCGGCGTATATTTAGTAGCGACGATGTTTCCGCTATTTTCAGCAAGTGCGGTAGCGATGCAAACTGTGGCAATCGTTGGGGCTTTCACCGCAATCTTTGCGGCCTCTATTGGTCTAGTGCAAACAGATATTAAGAGGGTTCTTGCTTATTCTACAGTTAGTCAGCTCGGGTATATGATGCTTGCGCTAGGCTCTGCTGGTTATGTAGCTGGTATCTTTCACTTAACGACACACGCCTTTTTTAAAGCATTACTGTTTCTGGCAGCAGGAAGTGTAATTCATGCAGTCCATACGCAAAACATTAATAAAATGGGCGGTTTACAGAAAAAGATGAAAGTAACCGGTGCACTATTTTTAATAGGCACACTTGCAATTAGTGGTGTTCCTCTTCTTTCCGGATTTTTTAGTAAAGATGAAATTTTAGCGGCTGCTTGGATGAATGGCAATTACTTTCTATTCGTTTTAGCAGTAATTGCGGCATTTCTAACAGCGTTTTATATGTTCCGTCTATACTTTCTTGTCTTTACAGGGGAAACGAAGACGAAGGAAGAGGTGCATGAATCGCCTCGCACCATGACGTATCCGATGATTGTCCTGGGTGTTCTTGCGGTAGTGGCAGGCTATATAAATACACCGTGGTTCGGGACGTTTCTTGGGGATTGGCTGACGAAGGATATAGGATTCAAGGTGAAGGAAGTGCATGGACCTGTTTGGATTATGGTTGTTGCGACGCTCGTGTCATTCGCTGGAATTGCCCTCGCATATTCCATATATGGTAAGAAATCTATCTCTAGAGATTGGGCCGGCGGAGAAGGGACGCCTCTTTATAACCTTTTGAAAGAAAAATATTATGTGGATGAACTATACAATGTGACGGTGCTTCCTATTACGAAAGGAATCGCTCATGTGCTTCGCTTATTTGAAGTATACGTTGTAGAAGGAATCGCAGTTTTAATTGCTGGATTCGTTAAAGGTATGAGTGGCCTAGGATCACGGCTTCAAAACGGGAATGTACAAGTGTATGGAACTGTAACAGCAGTTTCGCTCGCAGTGCTCCTAATTATTTTGTTATATACGGGAGGGGATTTACGATGAATGGATTGCTATTAACGTTCTTCATTTTTTCCCCACTTTTAGGAATTCTCTTGCTTTTATTAACGCCGAAACGAGAATCGCGTACAGTACAGGCGCTTGGTTTATTCGGAACGGCGCTTCCATTTGGAATTGCTATCGTCCTTGCTTGTACATACGCTTCAGGAAAGAGTTTATCGATATTTGATGAAAAAGTGAAATGGATTAAATTTGGGGATTTCACAGCAGTGGACAAAAGGTGGTTTTCAATTTATTACGAGCTTGGTATTGATGGTTTATCGCTTGTAATGATGGTGCTCACAGCCCTTCTAGCGATGCTTGCAGCTATTGCGGCATTTTCTATTAAAAGAAATTTGAAAGCATTCTACATGCTGTTACTCATGTTAGAAATAGGGATGCTCGGTGTCTTCGCTGCTAAAAATTTAATGCTGTTCTTCATCTTCTTTGAAATTACGTTGCCGCCAATGTTTTTATTAATTGGCAAGTGGGGGAAATTGTCGAGTGAAAAGGCTGCATATAGTTATTTAATATATAACGGTATTGGATCAGCTATTTTACTTATCGTTTTCTCGGTTTTATTTGCGAAAACAGGTACGACAAATATTGCGGAGCTTAAAGAAATATTAACGAGTGTAGGTGCTGGGGGAGGAATGGCTGTCTCAAGTAGCTTACAGTTCGGCTTGTTTCTTGCCATAATGATTGCTTTTGCGATTAAACTCCCTGTTTTCCCTTTGCATCGCTGGATGGTCAATGTACATATAGAAGCGCATCCGGCCGTAGTTATGCTTCACGCGGGGGTTTTGCTGAAGATTGGTGCGTACGGTATTGTTCGTTTCGGGAAAGGACTATTCCCAGAATATTTTCGTGAGTTTGCAACGCTAATTGCGATTTTAGGAGTCATTAATTTATTGTACGGAGCCTTTCTAGCACTCATCCAAACGGACTTTAGAAAGGTGCTTGCTTACTCTAGTATTTCGCATATGGGCATTGTATTAATGGGTCTTGCGGCGTTAAATGCACCAGGTACACAAGGGGCGCTGTTCCAAGTTGTGTCTCACGGTTTAATTGCGGCCTTGCTCTTCTTCTTGCTTGGCATTATTGAAGAGCGTTTCGGGACTTCGGATATTACAGCACTTGGTGGACTCGCAAAAAGTGTTCCTGTGCTTAGCGGTTTCTTCCTAGCGGGCGGTATGGCATCGCTTGGAATGCCAGGGATGTCTGGATTTATTAGCGAATTCCTTGCCTTTCTCGGTTTATTCCAAGGAAAACCGGTTATCGCCGCCGCGGGTGTACTTGGAATTATTTTGACCGCTGTATACGTATTAAGAGCGACACTTCAAGTGACATTTGGTAAGAAAGAATGGGAAGCGAAATCTGATATACACGGATGGGAGTACGTTCCTGTTATAGTGCTTATCGTTTGTATTATTGTAATTGGCGTAATGCCAGAATTACTAGGGGATCCACTTCAAACTACATTGAAAACATTGGGGGTGAAGTAGGATGGATATGAACACGTTACTTAGCTTATCATGGCATCTCATGGTACCAGAATTTATTATTCTCGGAGCTGCCATCCTTCTTTCCATATGTGATTTGTTTTTTAAGCTGAACCATAGGTACGTAGCGATTGGTGCAATTGCCGCTGCCCTGTTAGCGATAGTGTCATTAATTTCGCTATACAGCGAACCGGCAGGAGATATTTTAAATGGATCGTTTGTGCTAGATGGATTTTCAAAAGGATTTAAAACGTTGTTATTAATCGGAGCAGCTCTCATCTTATGTATGGCAATGAGCGATGACAAGAAGGAGCCTATCGGGGATAAGGGAGAATATTATTATTTAATCTTAATGGCGCTTCTTGGAGCGATGTTCATGGCTTCTAGTGTTGATTTCATTACACTATTTGTAGGTTTAGAGTTGCTTTCGCTTTCTTCCTATATTCTAGTAGGAATCCGAAAAAGAAACCGCGCATCGAATGAGGCTGCAATGAAATATGTCATTAACGGAGGAATTGGAACAGCAATTACACTCTTTGGAATGAGTTATTTATACGGCATTACAGGGTCGACCAACATAGTGGAAATGCAAAAGGCATTTACGCAAGGATTGGCCGGGGGCATTCAATTATTGTTAGCTCTCGCATTTCTACTTTTGCTCGTTGGACTCTCATTCAAAATTGCAACAGTGCCATTTCATATGTGGGCACCAGATGTGTATGAGGGAGCGGCTACACCTGTCACTGCTTTCCTCGGAACGATTTCTAAAATTGCTGGATTTCTACTCATTACGCGTTTGTTTCTTATGGTGTTTGCAGGCGTGGCAATCCAAGGAGACGCACAATCTTTGTACGGGCGTATGAGTATATACATTGCTGTACTAGCTAGTATTACGATGATTATTGGGAATGTAGTAGCATTAAAGCAATACAACGTAAAACGTCTATTTGCCTATTCAGGTATCGCGCATGCTGGGTATTTGCTCGTGCCTCTTGTAGCGCTATCACAGTTTACGATGGATAGTATGTGGTTTTATATGCTTGCATATATGCTTATGAATATAGGCGCATTTGCAATCATTCACGGATTAATCTTACAAAATGATAAGGAAAATATGACGATTTTTACAGGGTTATACAAGCGATCCCCATTTACAGCTATAGTGATGACGATCTTTATTTTATCATTAGCTGGAATACCGGGAACGGCAGGTTTCATCGGGAAAATTAACATCTTTTTAGGGGCACTTCATGTTGAGCCTGCTCATTACGTATTAGCTTCTATTATGATGGGGACAACAGTTATTTCATTTGTATATTACTTCCGGATATTACAGCAAATGTTTTTCCGTAATGGAGAGACAGACGAGAGAGTTCAGTTACCGTTAAATATAAAGATTGTCATGAGTCTTTGCGCAATTTCAATTGTAATACTGGGGATTATGCCGATGATTGGTTACAATTTCTTCTATGAATATTTTCCATTAATGAAAGATTTCTTCTTCTTAGGGAACGTGGTACAATAGTAAAAATAAAAGGTGTAGAGTCCGTACTCTACGCTTTTTATTGTGGAGTAACAGCAAATGAAAACACCTGTAGGTATATGTTTTTTAACAGAAAATTACGATGTAAAATGTAAGATGCTTATTTACGTGTGAAAAAGTGTGGCTTCTACTTATTTATGGTATCGTTTTTTACATTTTGCGTAAGTAGTAGCCAAGCAAAAAAAGGGGTCGATTTTTTGGCACATCTTTTAGGGCAACAAGCACTGATTGCCATTGTTTCACATTTACTATTTATTACCATTACGTGGTGGGCCTTACAAGGTATTCACATTGAGCGCTTAATGAAGTCTGGGAAAGTGATGCAGACGAGAGTATTACTCACCCTAATTACAATTACAATTGGGACATCTGTAAGTAACTTTTTCCTTGATTATTTAGGCTATTCAAAGAGTTTAACGTATTTAGTAAAGTAAGTGTATAGAACCTCATATCTCCGTTAACAATGGGGATAGGAGGGGATGAAATTGAAGTTTAAAGCCATTCTTATCGTTATCGTGAGTGTTGTTTTATTTTTGGTTGGATATAAAGAGATGAAACCTATAAGCGATGAGCAGAAAATGGAGAGCATGATTGCAGCTTTAGAGAAAAATGATGCAAAAGTAGAGCGGTGGTCATGGTTAGCGCGAGAAACGAAAACAATTTCTAATATACATACGTTTCAAAAACTGTTAAACGATGTGAAGGAAGAGGCAAACATTGAAAGTTGGGAATTAGAACAATCTCCAGATGGATATAAGGCTACATCCTATAAAAAATCTTCTTCACATGAAGAACGAATAGTAGTAACTTGGAGTAAGGAAAATACTAAAGAAAACACTTTCATTATATTTGAAGTAAGCGGGGCGAAATGGGACCCAAAGTATGTTCAGAGAATGAATGGGATTTTTAGCGAAAAACCTATAATTTACACTTGTGTTCAAGGTGTATTGAATGATAAGATTGAAGGTGTTTTGCAAAATAAAACCAATCAGGTTTTGAAAGATCTTTCAGCAAGAGCGATCGAGCAGATAGAAGAAAGAGCATTTGTATCAGTCTCCGCATATAATAAAAAGTGGAATGACGCTCTTTCAACAAATAGAGAGAAAATAAATGTGCAAATAGCAATACGTTCTACAAACAACAAAGATACAATTGTGGTTGGCACACCGATCATAACTTCTGAGTATTGAGTGAATAGATACTGAAAAAAGGACACGGAGGGGAATAATTTGGAAAAGATCATCGTCCGTGGCGGAAAGCGGTTAAGCGGCACAGTGCGTGTTGAGGGCGCAAAAAATGCTGTATTACCTATAATCGCTGCAGCCCTATTAGCGAGTGACGGAAAGAATGTACTATCTGAAGTACCAGTATTATCTGATGTATACACAATTAACGAGGTATTACGTCATTTAAATGCTGAAGTCGTATTTGAAAATAACCAAGTAACAATCGATTCTTCTAAAGAATTAAACATTGAAGCACCATTTGAGTATGTACGTAAGATGCGTGCATCTGTTCAAGTAATGGGACCATTATTAGCACGTAACGGTCGTGCTCGTATTGCACTTCCTGGTGGATGTGCAATTGGTTCACGTCCAATTGACCAACATTTAAAAGGCTTCGAAGCAATGGGAGCGAAAGTAAAAGTTGGTAACGGATTTGTTGAAGCACACGTAGAGGGAGAACTAAAAGGAGCTAAAATTTATTTAGACTTCCCAAGCGTAGGCGCAACAGAAAACATTATGTCTGCAGCTACATTAGCAAAAGGGACAACAGTCCTTGAAAACGCAGCGAAAGAGCCAGAAATCGTTGACTTAGCTAACTTCTTAAATGCAATGGGAGCGAAAGTACGCGGTGCTGGAACTGGAACGATTCGTATTGAAGGCGTTGAGAAATTATATGGTGCAAACCACCCTATTATTCCTGACCGTATTGAAGCAGGAACATTCATGGTTGCAGCGGCAATTACAGGTGGAGACATCTTAATTGAAAATGCTGTGCCTGAACATTTACGCTCAATTACAGCGAAAATGGAAGAAATGGGTGTTAAAATTATTGAGGAAAATGAAGGTGTACGTGTTATCGGCCCAGATAAGTTAAAAGCGGTTGATATTAAAACTATGCCTCATCCAGGTTTCCCAACAGACATGCAATCACAAATGATGGCATTATTACTACATGCTGATGGAACAAGTATGATTACAGAAACGGTATTCGAAAACCGCTTTATGCACGTTGAAGAATTCCGTCGTATGAATGCTGATATTAAAATCGAAGGTCGTTCTGTAATTATGAACGGTCCAAGTAGCTTGCAAGGTGCTGAAGTAGGCGCAACTGATTTACGTGCTGCAGCAGCATTAATCTTAGCTGGTTTAGTATCAGAAGGTTATACTCGTGTAACAGAGTTAAAACATCTTGACCGTGGTTATGTAGATTTCCATAAGAAATTAGCTGCATTAGGTGCAACTATTGAACGTGTAAACGAAAAAGTAGAAGAAGTGAAAGAACAAGAAGTTTCTGATCTTCACGCTTAATTAAAATAGTCTCTATGTCTTTTGACGTAGAGGCTATTTTTTTTTGGGTTATTACTGTTATAGTCAATAAATTCTATACTTATGCACGTCTCAGTAAAAATATTTAGAAAATTTTCTTTTTATCCGGCTATTTGCGTTCAGTAAGACTCCCACCTCAAAACTCCACCTCATTAAAGTTTCACTTTATATCGATACCCCCAAGTATGTTCTAAAAAATCCCGTAGTTCCATAAGAATGAAAGGAATCCAACTTTATATTGGGGGAATAGGATGAAATTTTCAAAGCCACTTTTCATTACAGTAGCGCTCCTAATAGCGCTCGTTATCATTGTACCTGCTGCTCTTGTTATTCCGTTTGCGAAAGCAAAAGTAGGGGAAGAAGCAGCTTCTAAAACTCCTCCAGCGATAGAAAGTATACCAGCTCCAGGGAAAGTGGATACAGCGGTTCAAGTTGCTGTATATCGTGATCAGCAGAAGAAGGTAGAAACATTACCTATGGAGGAGTATGTGACCGGTGTAGTAGCTTCTGAGATGAATGCCAGCTTTGAAATAGAGGCGCTAAAGGCGCAGGCATTAGCAGCAAGAACATTTGTAGTGCAGCGTATGCTAAGCGGTGGTAAGAAAAACAATGCGGACGTGACAGATACGGTGAAAGATCAAGTGTACAAAAGCAAAGAGGAATTGAAGAAACAATGGGGTAATAACTACGAAAGTAATTTAAAGAAAATTGAGGAAGCCGTTTCGAAAACCGCAGGACAAGTTTTAACGTATGATGGAAAACCAATTTCAGCATCCTTCTTCTCAACGAGTAACGGACGAACAGAAAATGCAGCTGATTATTGGGGAAATGATTATCCGTACTTAAAGAGTGTAGATAGTCCGTGGGATCAAGCCTCTCCAAAATTTACGAGTGAGCAAACATTCACAGTAGCTGATTTTCAAAAACGCCTCGGTGTGAAAGTACTAGCGGACGGAAAGGTTGGTAATATTAAAGACCTTACGGAAGGAAAGCGAGTAAAGGATGTAGCGTTTCAAGGAAAAACATTAACAGGAAAACAAGTTCGTGAAAAGTTAGACTTACGCTCCTCAGATTTTACGTGGAAACAAGAAGGAGATAACATCACCGTTACAACGAAAGGGTTCGGTCACGGCGTCGGTATGAGCCAGTACGGTGCGAATGGTATGGCAGCGGAAGGTAAGAAATATACAGATATAGTCGCTCATTACTATAAAGGTGTTGAAATAAAGACGATGAACGAGTATGAAGGGAAATTGATGGTGAAAAAATAGAACGCAAAAGAGACCGTCTCAAAAGGTGTTTTGGGACGGTCTTTTCATATGTATAAGTTGCTACTATTGTCGATTTTGGGGCAGGTCCTTATTTGTTATGGCACTTCATAAAAAAACATAATTTTCCATAAATTGTTTGATATAATTAGAGAAAAACATTTGGAGGAGACAGAATGGCGTTATTGGAGTTGAAACAGTTAGGGAAGACGAACCAGTTACCAGCAATTGAACTAGAGGTTGAAAAAGGGCAATGTGTTGTTTTGCAATGTAATAATCATACAGCTAAAGTGTTGCATCGTATTATTATCGGAGAAGAAGAGGCTTCTTCGGGCAGTTTGTTATTTGAAGGGGAGCCGATTGGAAAAAAAGTATATTCACGCATCGGTTTTTGTTTTTTGAAAGATGAAGCATACGACCGTTTGAAGGTGAAAGAGTACTTCAAGTTTTTATTAGGGCTTTATGAATCAAATATGAGTATAGAAGAAGTAGTACAATATGTCGGTCTCCTAGATAAGTTAAACGTTAAAATAGAAAAATTATCATTTTCAGAGAAACGCCGTCTTCATATTGGGAGGATTATGATTCACAATCCGGATTTAGTCATTTTAGAAGAGCCAGAGCAAAATGTAGATACAGAGAGTACTATTATTATTCGAAAATCGATTATGAAAATGAAAGAACAAGGAAAGGCGATTTTTATTACGTCATCTTTCTTATCGGACGCACTTTCGTTAACAGAAGATGTATACATATTAAACAACGATGGCGTGAAAAAGGTAGAAATAGAGCAAGAAGAAGTAGATGAAGAAAAAGTAGTTCAAATGATTCCGCAAATGAAACTTGAAAGAATTCCAGCGAAAGTGAACGATAAAATCATTTTACTGGATCCGATGGAAATTCATTTCATTGAAACACAAAATGGAGTGACACATATTCATGTGCGCGAAGGAGATTTCGTATGTGCATTAACATTAAGTGAATTAGAAACGAGATTAACAGGATTCGGATTCTTTAGATGTCATCGTTCGTACCTCGTTAATTTACAAAGAGTACGAGAAGTGATTACGTGGACACGTAATAGTTTTAGTTTAATTTTGGATGACGAAAGAAAAAGTTCAATCCCGCTTTCAAAAGGACGAATGGATGAGTTAAAAGGTGTAATTGGGCTATGAAAATGCTCCAATAAGCTCAAAATACGATTCGTTCACCGGTAAAAATACTCCTTTTACCGGTATTTTACTGCGTAAACCCTTTGTTTTTCATATGATTGAGTCAAGAAAAGCGAAACAACCAAACGAAAAGCACTAAAGCGACTTCCATCTATAAAAAGAAAAACAAAGGGGATGACGAAATGACATTGGCAATTGAAATGAAAGATGTAATGAAAAGTTTCGATGGAAAAACGGCCCTTCGAAATGTAAATATTGAGGTGAAGCAAGGAGAAATCTTTGGATTCCTCGGACCGAGTGGATCTGGTAAAACGACAACAGTAAAAATATTAACATCTCAAATGCTTCATAGCGTTGGAACTGTAAGAGTATTAGGTAAAGACATTATAGGACCAAGCAGCATCGAGTACAAACGAATCGGTATTTTAACAGACAATAGCGGCTTATATGAAAGACTTAGCATTTATGATAACTTACTATTATTTTGTGACTTATATGATTGCAAAAAAGAACGAATTGATGAGGTACTAGCACAAGTGAACTTATTGGATGATAAAAAAACACAGGTGAAAAAATTATCAAAAGGAATGAAGCAGCGCGTCACATTAGCGAGAGCAATCCTTCATAAACCAGATATCCTCTTCTTAGACGAACCAACATCTGCACTTGATCCGGTAAACGTACAAAACATTCATAAAATCTTAAAAGACTTAAATAAAGAAGGAACAACGATTTTCTTAACAACGCACAACATGGACGAAGCAGAGACGCTTTGTAACCGCATTGCCTTCCTTTGTGGGGGAGAAATAGTAGCGCTTGATACACCTGAAAACCTTCGCTTGCAATACGCGAAAGATCAAATACAGGTTGTGTTAAAAGATAAACAAAAAGAAACGGTACAAAAAGATGAATTAGGAGCAAAACGCATTTCAGAATGGATGAAAAAAGGCGAATTACTATCCATCCATTCACACGAACCGACGCTAGGCGATATCTTTATTGAAGTTACTGGGAGGGGATTATAATGACATTTTCAATGAGAAGATTTTCAGCTATTTTTCGGAAAGAGGTACAGGATATTAAAACAAATGCATCGGTACTCGTAATGGCAGCAATGCCAATTATGTTTTCCTTTGTTTATCAACAGATGGATGGACCGAAAGATGAAATAGCTAATATGGTAACTTTAATGGCTTTAATAATGGTAGGAAGCTTTGTTCAAGCGGCTTTAATTGCGGAGGAAAAAGAAAAGCATACCCTACGTGTACTGATGTTATCACCAGCATCATCGTTAGAAGTGTTACTAGGAAAAAGCGCATTAACAGGTCTTATTACATTTGTAATTTGTATTAGTAACTTTTTCATTTTAGGTGTGGTAAAGGGGAATATGACTTTAATAGTTCTATTTTTACTTATTAGTATATTTTTCTTCCTTATGTTAGGTACGGCAATTGGATTAATAGCTAAAACAATGGCATCAACATCAGTAGTAGGTATGCCAATCCTATTTATTTTTTTTCTAGCCCCAATGTTAGGAGTATTTATTAAAAGTGAGTTTGTGAAAAAGGCAATCGAGTTTCTTCCAACGAAACACCTTGTGGATGCAATGCCAAAGCTAATGGCTGGGAAAGGTTTTTCAACTGTTAGTGGCGATTTTGTAAATATTATAATTTGGTGCGTACTTTCTATTATTCTTTGCATTATCGTTTATAAAAAGAAACAAATGGACTAAAAACTGAGCCAAAACGCTCAGTTTTTTCTTTTTTCATCATTTCCTCGGAAATTCCGCAATTCTTATACATATTTTTACAGATTTTGTCGAAAAGTAATTAGTTATAGGTTGTATAGGATGAGTGAATATTGTTCAAAATGATTGCTGAGGTGATGATGGAATGCGAGGAAGAAATAGTAAAAAGTCACAAAAGGTAGTACATTTATTTCAAAAAAGATGGGTGTTTCCGGCACTATACATTGCTTGTGCGGCGGTAATCTTAATGGTTGCGCTATGGTTCCAGGGAGCTAATCCAAAGAAAGCTCCGAACCAAGATCAAGCAACACCGTATACACAAACGGAAGATCCAGCAGTACCGGTAACAAAATCTTCAGAAGTAGTGAAAATGCCAGCTGCAGTAAATGCAGAAGTAGTAGTACAGAAGAAATTCTATGAAGATGCAGCATCAGAGGCGGAACAAGAAAAAGCACTTGTCTTTTATAACAACACATATTCCCCGAATAAAGGAATCGACATTGCTGCGAAAAACGGAAAAGAATTCGATGTTACAGCTGCTTTAAGTGGTACAGTAACGAAAGCTGAAAAAGATTCACTTCTTGGTTATGTTGTAACGGTAGATAGCGGAAATGGTGTAGCAGCATCTTATCAAAGCTTAGGCAGTGTGAAAGTAGAAAAAGGTGCAAGAATCGCGCAAGGTGAAGTGTTAGGGAAATCAGGTCTAAATGCAATGAATAAAGATGCAGGTTCTTACGTTCACTTTGAAGTACGTAAAGACAATGTGGCTGTGAACCCTGAGCGTTACTTAAATAAATCAGTAGCAGAAATTAAAGCTGATGCAGGTGCTGCAAAGGCGACAAATGCTTCAGGTAAAAAGGCTGATGACAAATCTCAAAAAGAAGAAAAGTCAACAAGCACGAAACCAGAAAGTAAAACAGAAGATAAGTCTAAAAAAGAAGAGAAATCAACAAGCGGCTCGACTAGTGATAAAGAGACGAACGGCAAACAAGATGAGAAATCTCAAAAAGAAGAAAAATCAACGAATGGTTCTACAGAATCATCTAACGGTTCTTCTTCACAAGAATAATAAAGTAAAAAAATCAGTTCTCATTAGGAGAGCTGATTTTTTCATTTTCATATAAAAATAATCAATTTCGAGAAAAAAGTTGCAATAACAAGGAAAAATGACGAGATTCCCGAATATATATTATAAAAGGGAGGGGATACTATGTCATTTTTATCTGTTCTGTCGATTGCTATTATTTTATTGTTTGTTTTATTCGCTTTATACTATTATATTGCCGGTAAGAAAGAAGTTCCCCACCATCAGTTGTTAGAAGAAGAGTATGAAAGAGAAGAGTGACACCTTTTATAAAGAGGTGTCACTTTTTTTCGCCATAATTGTCATTGTTAACGTATTTCTCACAAAAAAACGTAATTTTTCTTAACTTAGTCCGCAAAAATAGTGAACATGTAGCATATATCAGTAGTGCGGGCAATACAATGGTATAAACCAATGCAAAGAGAGTGTTTGAGGTGAGAAATCGTGAATCATTTCATTATAAATCCAAGAATGTTTAACGCTTACAAACAGCACTCACATTTACTTCATAGTCGTATGCAGCGAGTCTCATTTCACACTTCTCACATCCAATTTAGGGAGGCGAGTGGTGTGCACGATTACATCAAAGAGAGAACTATCAAGATTGGCAAGTATATCGTGGAGACAAGAAAGACAGTGCGTGTAATTGCAAAGGAGTTTGGGGTATCAAAGAGTACAGTCCATAAAGATTTAACAGAACGTTTGCCAGAAATTAATCCAGAGCTCGCAAATGAAGTGAAAGAAATTCTTGATTATCATAAGTCTATTCGTCATTTAAGAGGAGGAGAAGCAACAAAGCAGAAGTACCGTAAAGAAGATACAGAAAACCCTGTGCGCCAATAAATCTAAAATAGCAAACATTCCTTGCGAATTCGGTAATATTTTTCAGAAGAATTCTTTTTGCGAATATTACGTTTCTGTTAAATTTATGATAAAATCAGAAATTAGGTGTAAAAGAATTCGGGTATAACCTGATTTTGAATATCGAGGAGGAAATGACGGGAATGTTTGCGCGAGATATCGGAATTGACCTAGGTACGGCTAACGTATTAATTCATGTTAAAGGTAAGGGTATTGTGTTAAATGAGCCATCTGTTGTGGCAATTGATCGTAATAGTGGAAAAGTATTAGCAGTAGGTGAAGAAGCAAGAAGTATGGTGGGACGTACACCTGGTAATATTGTGGCAATTCGCCCGCTTAAAGATGGTGTAATCGCAGATTTCGAAATTACAGAAGCAATGTTAAAGTATTTCATTAACAAATTGGACGTGAAGAGCTTCTTTTCAAAACCTCGCATTTTAATTTGCTGTCCAACAAATATCACATCTGTAGAGCAAAAAGCAATTCGTGAGGCTGCTGAACGTTCAGGTGGTAAAACAGTATTTTTAGAAGAAGAACCAAAAGTAGCCGCAGTTGGTGCTGGTATGGAAATTTTCCAGCCAAGCGGAAACATGGTTGTTGATATTGGTGGAGGTACAACAGATATTGCCGTACTTTCTATGGGTGATATTGTTACCTCTTCCTCTATCAAAATGGCTGGCGATAAGTTTGATATGGAAATCTTAAACTACGTTAAACGTAAGTATAAGCTATTAATTGGAGAACGTACTTCAGAAAATATTAAAATTAAAATTGGTACAGTATTCCCAGGTGCACGCAGTGAAGAGCTTGAAATTCGCGGACGTGACATGGTAACAGGTTTACCACGTACAATTACAGTATGCTCGGAAGAAATTACAGAAGCACTAAAAGAAGACGCAGCTATCATTGTACAAGCTGCAAAAGGCGTACTAGAGCGTACACCACCAGAACTATCTGCGGACATTATCGATCGCGGTGTTATTCTAACAGGCGGTGGAGCTTTATTACACGGTATCGACATGCTTCTAGCAGAAGAATTAAAGGTACCAGTATTAATCGCTGAAAACCCAATGCAATGTGTTGCTGTTGGTACAGGTATTATGTTAGAGAATATCGATAAATTACCACGTCGTGCTTTGAAGTAAAGTGAAACTTTAAACAGTGGGAGGTTCATCTCCCGCTGATTATTAGCCTTCACCAATCGGGATAAAGTGAGAAGGACTAAGGTATCACACCTTGGTCCTTTTTTATTTTTTTATATCTTTATATTTTTTTAATTTATTAAGAAAATAGAAGAAAAATAAAGAAAAATAGAGAAAACAGGTAAAATATTCATATATATGGTTGAATTTAATATTTCCTTATTTGAAAACGTATATAATATAATGAGTCGAATACGACATTAAGGCAAAAAATGTTCGAATACATATTGCCTTTCCCTAATTTGGGCATACACTCTTTTCTACCTCCGTGTCAGTTGCTGAGAAGTGCAACTATTTTAATGGAATAGAGTGTGTGCATTTTTTTTATAAATAGGAAGTAAAATTTCACTTTATAATGACAAATAATAAACAAAATGGGATAATAACAATATGTCCAAGTGGTAAGACCAATATTGTAAAAGGGGCGATTGTTACATGCTAAATATAGAACAAATTAAAGAAATCATTCCTCACCGCTATCCATTTTTACTTGTTGATAAAATATTAGAAGTGGATGAGGGGAAAAGAGCGGTTGGAATTAAAAATGTATCTGCAAACGAGGAGTTCTTTAATGGGCACTTCCCAGATTATGCAGTTATGCCTGGTGTACTTATTGTAGAAGCATTAGCGCAAGTTGGGGCAGTTGCTGTATTAAAGAAAGAAGAAAACCGCGGAAGACTTGCTTTCTTCGCAGGCATCGACAATTGTCGCTTCAAAAAACAAGTACGCCCAGGTGATCAACTTCGTTTAGAGGTTGAAATGACACGCGTACGTGGTCCAATTGGAAAAGGAAAAGCAATCGCAACAGTAGATGGTGAAGTTGCATGCGAAGCTGAAATTACATTTGCAATTGGTGATAAAAAAGAATAGATAGAATAAAAAAATCTTCTTGT